>JABSPG010000494.1 GCA_013214445.1 Ekhidna sp.
GCGAAACTACAGCTTTGCGTAATCGCACCCTATCATTGACAAATAATTCTTCGGAAGCAACCACTTGATCATTTTCAATCACCATTCTCCACAAGTTCCCTTTGCTCAACCCAGGGACAATTAAGTCGCCTTCCCACTGAGGAAACTCCCTACCGTAGTAGAATGTTAATCCTGTTGGAGCCACTGTCTGATTCCAATAGTAAACAGGTTCTTGAAATGTGGCTCCTTCTGGTAATTTTGGTTGATATGTATCAGACCGATATCTACCGCTTGTCTGATTCGGCCACCCATAATTGGTACCCGCTTTTAAAACATTGAGTTCATCTCCTTGAATTGTACCGTGCTCGCTAAACCAAATCTTTCCAGTTTCCCTATCTACCGCTAAACCTTGCGAGGCTCGTATACCTGAGGCATATAGCCCTTTTACAGACGAACTCAAATTAGGATTATCATTTGGAACTGACCCATCCGGATTAAGACGAATTATCTTTCCTCTCTTGTCGGAAGTGTCTTGGGCTACTGGTAACTCAGGATTAAGATACTCCTGAAAATTGCGCTCACCTGTAGTGATATATAGTTTCTCATCCGGGCCGAAAACCATGCCACCACCATAGTGGAAGAGTCCATGAGCATACGGATTTGCTTCAAACAGGACTTCTACATTTATCAAATTATCACCCTCCAGCTTGCCTCGAATGACCTTCAAAGCACTTTTCCTTTCCTCATCCTCAGCAGCATAAGAAAGATAAATAAGCTGATTTTCCGAGTAATTGGGATCTAATAGAACTTGGAACCAACCTGCTTTAAAACTTCTCTCTTGACCATGAAGCTTTGCCGGGAATACGCCACGTTTATATTTTGTCGTATCTATCAATATCGCCCTGGCTACATCGTCGGGCAACCCTTGAACTCTTCGTTTCGCTTTTGTCTCCAGATTGACTCGAAGTAAATCTCCATCTTTCTCGGCTATTAGCACATCTGTTTCGCTGATAAAAGCCATACTCCAGGGTCGCTTTAGACCCTCTAGGATCACTTCCTTTCGAGGCTTTGATGCCATCCTTTCAGGTGGCGTTGGTATGGGTTCCGCCGAAGTGCATTTTGCCACAATCTTCCACCCCTCTTCTGGAAATTTTTTGAGCAGTAGTAAGTCATTGTAGCGATTTCCAAAGTAGGGTATAGTGACCTCAATCCGAGCATATGCCACATCTAATACCTGATCAATCGTGACAAGCTTTCCCGGTCTATTGTTTCTAGTTCCTGGAGCTTTGCGTCCATACAAAGCAGCGTATTCTTCCACTGACATCTCCCTGACTTGATCTGTGCCTGTGTACAAGAACATGGTTGCGTTGGGATAAAAAGCTGAAAGGATGCTATCAGGATAGTTATAGATTGTACCATCAATAAATTTTTGAACAACCTTTTGGATTTGCTGATGATCAGATTGTCCTAGGACATCAAAAACCAAAACTGTAAGTAGTATGAGTAATCGTATTCGCATGATTTATAATTTTTTCAAGAATACGTTACTGAAAGCGGCGATGGCTATCAAAAAGCTCATCAACCGGTACAATCCGATCAGTTTGGACTCATTTGCACGTCCTTTTTCTTCGTGTACTCGGCAGGCGTCACGTTTTCCATTTTTTTGAAGGCATCAAAAAAACCTGACTTAGAACCAAAACCCGCTTCATATCCTATCCCTTCCAAACTCATGTGTGGATGGCTTATAATCAAGGATTTAGCCTCTTCTATGCGTAATCTTTTGATGTAATTTGCATACCCTAATGCATCTGTTTCATTCAAAACCTGCGACAGTACGTGTCGGGAAATACTCAGCTCTCTGGCAAGATCATCGAGTCTTAAGTTTTTATTCTTGAAAAGCTTCTCTTCTTTCATCAAGACATTTAACCGACTCATAATTTCACTTCCATCCTGAAGTTTCTTATGCACTGATTTTGCTACGATATTCTGTTTTCTGAGCGCTCTGAAACCAAGTACATAGAATGAAAAAGAAAAAATAAACGAGCCCCAGATATAAGTAAAATTTACCAGGTAGAGCGCGAGCTGGTATGTTAGCGTGATCAAGATCACACTGATGATCGTAAGAGAAAGGTATCTTCTATCCCCAGTTAATTTCCAGGGAGCGAACAAATATGAGCCTAAAATTTTATGCCCCTCTATTACACCCAAAATGATGAAAACTATCCAAACAGCATAGATAAAATAAACAATCTCTGGGTTCCAATAAGCGGGATACTGACGGTAAGGAAATATCAATCCAATCCCCACAATTGTGATTGCAATAAGCCAAAGCAAATAGCTCTCAAACCTACTTGCTCTCTCCTCGCCTTTTCGCAAAGACTTCAAATAGAAGTAGAAAAAAGGTCCAATGAAAATGCAAGCCGATAGTCCAATTTGACGAACTAAGGGATCACTTGCAGACGAATAATGGACCAGGACAGACTTTCCAATTCGAATACAAAAAGCCAAAATCAATCCGGCAAAATAGTAATTTGCGACAGACCTCTGCTTTCGAAAAAGCAGATACAAGCCAATGATAAAACCATTTATGACACCTATGCTTGCTATCGGGAATAATAGATCCATCTTTCAAAATATTGACTTACTCATCTAGAGATCAATCTTGACCCCTAGAGGCTCACAATGACCATAGGTATTTAACGACACAATAAACAACAAGCTTGAGCAAATGAATCAGTTCTTCACCTGCTGCATCTGCCTAACCTGACTTAAAGCAATCTTCTTAGGTGTAAATGGAAGCAACTTCATAAGAATCTTTTGCGAAATTGTCAGACCGGAAATAACATCAAGCTTACCTTTTAACATCGCCTGGTAGCCATCTCGTGCAACACTTGCTGCTGTGGCCGTATTTTTAAATAGATCAGTCTTTTCCATATCAGCCACTTTTGCAAATTCAGTATCAGTGGCTCCTGGCATGAGGTTCGTAACGGTAACATTTGTATCACGTAATTCCTCAGCTATTGCATTGCTAAATGAGGTAACAAAAGCTTTTGTAGCAAAATAAACAGCTTGCATTGGTCCTGCCATTAAACTAGCTGTGGAAGAAACATTTAAGACCTTCCCATCATTCCTATCCAAAAAATCTTGCAGAAAAAGATGCGTCAAAGCTGTCAGAGCAGAAATATTTAGATTGATCATTCGAAGGTCCTCCTCCAGACTTCTTTCATGAAATTTCCCTAGCCCACCGAATCCTGCATTATTTATCAAATAATCAATGACTACTTCATTGTCCTTCAACTCATTGTATATCTCAGTTGCTGCATTCGACTTAGTTAAGTCTTTTACTAGGACATGGCAAGTAATCCCACATTCGGCTTCCAATTCTTTCTTCAGAGCGAGCAGTCTTTCTTCGTTCCTAGCAACTAATACCAAATCTCCACCAGTTTTGGCGTGAGTTCGTGCTAGTTCTTTTCCAATACCAGAAGAGGCTCCAGTAACGAGCGCTGTTTTTTTGTTTTTCATTTCACAGGGATCTAGAGGAGCAATGTA
>JABSPG010000495.1 GCA_013214445.1 Ekhidna sp.
TCTTCTGTTTTCTTCCTCTTTTCCACAATTCCTACTGTTGCTTTCATCACAGTCTTTCTGATTCTCTCGTTGTATCCACTCATCCTCATCTTCTTCATGAAGTTGTTCATTATCTCCACTTTCTCTTCTTTCAGCAGTTCTTCTCCCGGGCAAGCACAAGCAGAATCATAGGCATAAAAATGTAACCTTAATTGCAGTGTATCTTTGGAATTATACAGCAATCTAAATTGAACCTGATCTACGTAAAAATCATCTTTGGGAGACTTGAGCAATAGCGCAGTGGCAGCGCCACCTTGGGCAGTATCAAATGGTAAGATTCCATCCTTCCCTCCCATGTGTCCAAGCCTTGCTTTTCTGAAATTGGATGGTTTGTTCACAACCACTTCTTCAAGTAACTTAATTTCCTCTTTTAACTCAATCTGATCTATACTGTACAAATTATCTGCGCTATATGTTTTGGTATGGTATCCAATGCTAGAAAAAGTAACTTCACTGTCTTGATATGCTGCAGTTAACTCAAGAATGTAAGATCCATCTGGGTCTGAAATCGTACCAAAGTCCGTTCCCGCTACTCCAATGTTTACAAAGGGTAGTGGCTTTCCCAACTCGTCGGTAACCAATCCCTGTAATAATAAAACGTCCTTGCAAACAGTTTGCTCCCATTCGTCAATCATAGAAGGAATAGCTATTACACAATTACCTCTTTCAAACGCTTGATCAATCGAGATGTGCAAAGGCCTATCAAACTTGCGACGGTCAAATATTGTGACCGTTCGATTTTGGAGATCATAGATATTAGAATAAACTGTGAGTGAATCTTGGTGCGTATTTTTCAACACCTCAAGCATCGCATGCTCGGATACTTCCGAAGTATTTGACAATATTTCCATGGATTTCTTGTAGCGCTCACAGTATGGTTCATCACTTAATTCAGGATTCCATGGATTGAAATTTGTTTGCAACAGCAGATCCTTAACTCTTTCTATAGCGATTTTTCCATCATCCACCCCAAGAAGCACTGCATCTCCTCCTGCATCTGCCAGTATGATATGTGCCTCCTCTAGTTCCGGAATACTGTAACCTGAAAGTAACTCCAATGCCTCATCAATATTTCTACATTTATCCAATATCGTTTGCCAGAGATATCCTTCATATTCTTTCTTACTCGACTCAAATTCGATCGATTGATAAGGTGTATAAACCGCATCAAAAAACAAACCATGCTCATTCATACCTCCCTGTGCCCATCCTTCACTCTCAAACGTAAAGATGATAGACCCATATCTGGAACTAGATGGCGGAAGGATTTTCAAAGCGGCATCATTAGCAAACCAATCCTCGTGATTTCCTACTAAGACCTTCTCTCCGTCTGATAGAAACAATACCAGACAAGCTTCAGAAAATAACGAATGCAGCAGAAATAGAAATGCAATTGATAGTCTCTTCATCACATGGTTGATGTATTTCTGTTCAGATTCGTTGCATCAGTTACAACTAAAATTAGATTCAAAGAATCATAAAACTACACTAAGCGAAAGAGGGCAAGAGCCTTCATAACGATTTTTGATAAAATGAGTGAGTTTGTTAACCACAAAGTCATTTCTTGACTTAATTTCATGCATGAATCTAACAATTTCAACTAAGCTTGCTTTTTCATATCGTGTCATTGTATAAGGTAGCAGGAATAAAGACATTCTCAGGAGTCATTAGAATCTTTTGCACCTCCCTGTTATTCCTTGTAAGTATCGCAAGAGTATTTGGACAAGAGCTCCCCCCAATTCAAAGTTTTGCAGCCACCACTTACAACGCAGACAATCAAAACTGGTCGATTTCTCAATCGCAGGATAAGCTTATTTATGTAGCAAATAACAAAGGGCTTTTGCAATACAATGGTGCAAACTGGAAGCTCTATGAAACTCCAGATAAGACCATCATGCGATCTGTTAAAGTAGTTGACGAAAAAATCTACACTGGTTCGCACCAAGAATTTGGATTTTGGGTGCGAGATGAAAGAGATATGCTGAAATACACCTCCTTATCCCAAAATTTAAAGATTCCGCTTTTGGAAGATGAGGAATTCTGGCGAATTGAAAAAGTCGACAAATGGATAGTGTTTCAATCTTTGAGTAGAATTTATATACTCGACCCGGAAGATCTTTCTGTGAATGTGGTAGAGTCTACAAAAAAAATCACCGATCTATACCCGATTGGAAGTCAGCTGTACTACCACCAGCAACAAAAAGGAATTTTCGAGATCAAGAACGGAAAATCTGAATTGACTTCTTCCAATACGATCTTTTTAGAAGATGATGTGATAAACATATTTGCCAAAGAAGATCGGCTCATTGTCTTGACGAAAAGCAATGGGTTCTATGCCGTAAAAGACAATAAAGTATCCAAAATAACCAGTTCATTGGACGATGACCCCTACGTGCAGATCTATTGCTCAATCCTGTTATCAGACAGATCGATTGCTATTGGAACAATTGCTAATGGTATTTTGATCCTAGATGAATCCTTAACGCTTAAATACAAGATCAACCAAAACAAAGGCCTATTAAATAATACAGTCTTAGATCTTTTCGAAGATTATGATAAAAACCTGTGGGTTGGGCTAGACAATGGAATCAATCTGATTGAGATGGAGTCTCCTATCAGGGTGTTTACAGATCTGACGGGCTCCTTGGGAAGTGTCTATACCACCATTGTTTTTGAGGATCAGCTATTCATCGGGACCAATCAAGGATTGTTTCGTAAGGATAAGATTAGTAATGAGTTCGAACTGCTTGGGGGCACAAAAGGACAAGTCTGGTATCTGACCATTATTGAAGAAAGTCTGTATATAGGCCATCATAATGGCACCTTTGTTTTCAAAAAGGATCAATTACGAAAAATTGATGGGACACAAGGGACCTGGAACGTTAAGCCTATCAGTGATGAAATTTTGATTCAGGGTACCTATAACGGATTGTATGTACTTCAAAAAGAAGATGGAGACTACACCGTCCGCAATAAAGTGGAAGGCTTCAATTATTCAGCAAGGCATCTGGAAATTATTGATAATACCATTATAGTGAACCATGAGTACAAGGGACTTTTTGTTCTTACCATGGACAATAATTTTGAAGAAATCCTAGAGCAGCGAAATGAAATAGATCTAAAGGATAGTAACTCTGGTCTAGCCCGTGCTGACAATCAAATACTATATGCATGCAGTAAAGGAGTTTTTAAGTTTGATGTAGATGACAAAGCATTTATCAGGGACTCTTTGATGAGTACAATCTATGATCAGGAAGACTACATCTCAGGAAAGATGATAGTACATGAAGCGCGAGATGAAACATGGTTCTTTTCACAAGATAGAATATCCAGAGTGAAATCTGGGGGTCTTTCCTCTTCACCCAAGATTGAGCATTTCTCAATCAGTCAAAAGTCTCGTAGAAGCGTAATTGAATACGAAAGTATTATTCCTTGCGACGAAAAGAATTATCTGATCGGAACAAGTTTTGGGTAT
>JABSPG010000496.1 GCA_013214445.1 Ekhidna sp.
GCAAAAACATTATTTATAGTTTCTTCTTCAGCTATTTCAATAGCTTGTTTGTAGTTTAATTGTAAATATAAATCTAATTCTTCTCTACTAGCTGGTAATTGGTCCGGTTGAGCTGTTGAAAAATAATTGTCACCTGTAGCAGCATTTAATTTTTCTATATATTCTTTATTAATAATATCTCTTAACGCTCTAAATGCAAATTCTGTTCTTTCTTGAGTTGCAAAAGGATCTGTAGCAAAAGATTTTTGGGAAGAGATGGCCAAGATTGCTAGTGATGTCAAGAATACTTGTCTGAGTGACTTCATTATTTAGAATGATTCTAAGATGTAAAATTGGCTATAGTTTTCCTGTGGGTCAATCGCTAGTATTAGTGAATTTTCAAAATCAGGTAATTATTTCAAGCGCAGGAAGGACATATTCCGTCAACAATCATATTAACTACCTCAATTTGATATCCTTTAGGTACAGATATCTGAGGCACAGCCTTATCCTCCAGGCATTCAATCTGACCACATGCATTGCATTTGAAATGAATGTGATTATGGTTATGGTCGTTTGGAGAGCACGTATGATGACATAAACCGTATGTAGCTACTCCGGTGGCATTTGGAATCTTATGTAGAATACCTGCTTGTAGAAAACTGTTCAAGGTGCGGTAAAGAGTCACTCGATCATAAGCGCCAAGCTGATGCTCCAAATCACCTTGAGATAGTGCGCTACCTTTCTGAATGAACAGGTTCAATACATCTGTTCTACAATCCGTTATTCTCAGTTTGTGTTTTTTAAGAATCGACTTTAACTCATCAGATGGCATATGGCAAATATAGCTTATGCAACTAAATTGCATTTATAAGTACAACGACAAAAAATGTAAGCAAGCGAACATTTTGATTTTTTATAAAACACTTTAAGAGTGTGTTCAGTTTTGAAATTGGTATGGAAGAACAGAAAGAGCGAAAACAAGAAAAGGTTAATTACTTTGACTTCAGTGAGGTTTTAACCTACTTTTTTCGAAAGAAAGACCCTAATCGTCCTAAGAGTTTCAATTTGAAGGCGATGCACACAATCAACAAGATTTCGATTTTGATGTTTTTGTTTGCTGTCATTGTCATGATTGTCAGAGCAATCAACAGAGCGTAGTTTTGCTTAATGCGGAAACTATTAGCGCTTTCATTCAGCATTTTTTCACTTGCAGTACTTGCTCAAGAATCCGAATCCATTGTTACCGATCGACCAACGCAATCTGCGGCGGTACATACAGTTGGGAAGGGTAACCTTCTTGTTGAATCAGGATTCTTTATTGAAAAGACCAATGCATTTCAAAGCTTGGTAAACTTTAATTCACTCTTCCGTTTTGGAATCAGTGACAGGGTAGAACTTCGATTGACTACAAATTATGATCGATTCGAAAATGATGAAGTATCAGAGTCATCTCTTGGATCAACTTCCTTGGGTACAAAGATCTTTCTTTTTGCATCTGATAATAGCTTGCCAGACATCAGCGTCATTGGTCAGCTAAATCTGCCGACTGGACAGTTCAATGATGAGACTACCGGTGAGATTCGATTTAATTTTCAAAGCACACTTAGCGATGCTGTATCCTTAGGGTACAACTTGGGATTATTCATCTCTCCGGAAGATTCAAACGAACTTTCCCCATTCTACTCTTTTGTCGTAGGAGCTTCCATTATTGAAGGGCTAACCGTATTTGCTGAACCTTATGCTTTTTTTAATGATCCGGTTGACCATCGCTTCAATGCGGGAGTTATTTATTTGGTCAATCCACGCTTCCAAGTTGACGTGTCTGGTGGAGTAGGCATATCTGACACTTCCCCTGATTCATTTGTAAGTATTGGTGCTGCTATTGGTTTCTAGTAGCTCTTTGTAATATCAATCTGCATTTAGTAAAAATTCCATCGCTGAAGGCTTTAGTATTGGATTTGCTTCTGCCTATCTGATTTCAATTGAAATAACAGAAATGCTTTTTGTTAATCCTAGCTGAATCTCTTTTTTGAACTAACGCAATCATTAAATTTGCACGTGCGTATACATTTATCGCTTATATCGGTTTTGTTAAGTTTGGTCGCAGCGAGTCAGATTGTTGATGATTCTACAAAGTTGGTCTATGGTCCCAAAACCACAGAGTTTACCAACGAATTCAATATCCTGAATAACCTTGATGATTATCAGCGGGTAGACACCTCCATTTACCTCTTTGAAAGGCAATCATTGGTGGATAAAACCGGCAGAACCTTCCAAAGTCTGGGAAACTTTGGTACTGCGCTTTTTCCTGTCTTTTACACACCTCAAAATTCGATTGGACGAACTTCTGGTTTCAACGCCTATAGTGCTTTTCAAATAGATCCTTCGGAGATTAAATACTATGATACAAAGTCTCCATTCATTGAGATTTTCACCTATCTGGGGGGAGGTAACAGAAACTTGGTCAATGTGGGTTTTTCTCGAAACGTAAACGAAGACTGGAATATTGGATTTGATCTAAAAACCATTACCACCAATAAGCAATTGGCTCCTGCCAATCAGACGGATCGACAAGTGATAGGGACCTCATTTGTTGCATATTCGCATTACAAGAAGAAGAAATATCAAGCCCTTTTGAATTTTTCTAGTATGAGTCACAAAGTGATCGAAGTAGGAGGGGCCAGACCTACAACAGACTCCTTGAGGTCAGATTTCTTTCTTTTTGATAATGCACTAGTTCGTCTAGAAGATGCGCAAGGCATTGTAAATGTTTCTCAATGGCATCTTTATCAGGACTATCAAATTGCAGATCAGTTTCAATTATATCATGTGTTGGACCGTAAGGAGGAGAAGAACACTTTCACGGATGATGGTTCAGCGGCAGGATCTGATATTTCTTACAATTCATATGCTGATTTTTATGATGACTTCTTCTTGTCAGGAACTGAAACCAATGAACAATCCACTTTTACCACACTTTCCAATGAAGTAGGGATAAAAGGAGACTTGTCTAGCGTCTTTTATAGATTTTACGCCAAACTGCGTACAGTCGATTGGACTTACCTATTATATGACCCTGTAGATAGAGCAGTAGAGGAGTATCTTGGTGGCTATGCAAGATTTTCATGGAGAGATAAGTTTGCAGTGACGGCTAATCTAGAGTACTTATTGGGTGAGGGATACCAGTTTCAAGGAAATCTATCAAGTGATCTCCTTTCGTTAAAGTATACTACAAAGCAATATCGAGTGCCGTTCATCTTCTCCGATTATTTCGGGAATCACCATGAATGGCACAATGATTTCGATGCAGTTATTACCAATCAGCTAGAGGGTCAAGTTAATCTCGATTTTAAGTCCTTTGAAATTCGTCCAAAACTCAGTTTAACCTCATACACTAACTTTCTCTACTTTGATCAGAACATAAATCCTGTCCAGTCAAGTGATGCTATTATATCGTCAATCGGGGGAGATTTTAATTTGAGAATATACAATGCTAAGGAGGAGGGTATTCATTTGGAAAATGAG
>JABSPG010000497.1 GCA_013214445.1 Ekhidna sp.
CGTGAAGCAAAGACCTGAATTCAAAAAAGAGGCAATAGTGGCTTATCAACTAAAGTGTCTGCTACTACTTCTGTTCTGCCTGTCGTTTTCGAAGGGTGCGTATGCGCAATCCGGGGAAAAGGTTCAACACTTGAGCTTAGATGGGGAGTGGGAAATCATTTTTGATCATCAAAGCGAAGGGCGAATAAAACGCCTGCATACCAATGCTGGTTTTGAGGCATTTCCTGGTCGTCGGAACATCTCGGTTCCGAGTTGTTGGGAAGAGATAGAACAGGACTATGAGGGAGTGGCGTACTACCGAAAAACGTTTCAAGTTCCTCAGGAATGGGAAGGACAGGTTGTGTACATCAATTTTGATGCGGTTAACTACCTCGCAGAAGTCTGGCTTAACGGAAAGGTCATAGATGTGCATGAAGGGGGATTTACCCCATTCAGTTTCAGGCTGGACAAGTCCATCAAATTTGGACAGGAAAATGTGCTGACCATGCGTGTGGTAGGCCCTATCATTTTACAAGATAAATTAGTAGACAACATGGGGCGACAAGAGACTGCTCAGTGGCGAGGTGGGATTGTTGGGGGTATTTGGCAGCCAGTTTCACTCAACGCAACAGGAGCATTGAGTGTGGCGGACGTTTTCCTGGAAACCGATATTACCGATGGAACGGTTGACTTTGCCATTGATCTCAAAAGCCACAAAGTACAAAGACAGTCCGCCGAAATCAGACTGTCCATCCATTCCAGCGAGGGTGAACAGGTAGTTCAGAAAAAACAAGAAGTCCTACTATCTCCCGGCATGACAAAACTGGATTGGTCATTACCTGTGAAAGACGCCAAGCTATGGTCGCCAGACAGTCCCAGCCTATATCAAGCAAGGATCGAGGTGAGGGTTGATGGGGAAATCTCAGATCGATGGACCCATCGCTTCGGTTTCAGGCATTTTACCATCGAAGAAGGTCGGTTTGTACTGAATGGTCAGCCGATGTTTTTAAAAGCTACCTTCTTTGAGGGGCTCTATCCTGTTCGAATAGCCTATCCCGATAGCAAGGAAATGGCGATCAAGGAAATCACACTTGCGAAGGAAGCAGGGTTTAACATGATCAGACCCTGGAGAAAGCCACCACCAAAGATGTGGCTGGATCTATGCGATAGCCTTGGAGTGCTCACAGTCGGAAGCCTGGTGTTGGAGTGCATGGACCGACCTATATCCACTCCGTACCTGGCTAAGCGGGTGGAGTTGGAGGTTCGAGAATCCATATTGAGGGATCGTAACCGTACATGTGTGGTGCAATGGGAGCTCTTTAATGAAGCAAATAGGCCCGTACTTCAGCAGATGATGCACGATATGTCTGTCTTGGCGCAGGAGCTGGACCCAAGCAGGTTGATCTTGGATGAGTCTGGAGGGACGAAAGGGGCAAACATGTATTTGCCGTACCAAGATGTTCCCATCCAGTTCAATGACATCCACTACTATGCGGGTGGTCAGGTGAACGAAAAGCAGTTCAACAGAACCTTGATCATTGGTAAGACCAAGGAAGAAATAGAAGAACTGGGAATGATGGGGCTGAAAATGCCTGGACGTAATGTAAAGGCAGGTTTGATGTCCTACTTATCCGAACTGGGCTATGCTAGCTGGCCGAGTATTACAGCTAACAATGCCAGCTTTCGATCAGAAGGAAATAGGATGACACCTGCTGCGAGGAGCCATGAAAGACTGGAAAAGCAAGTGAGGGAAGCTTTTCAGGTCACCGGGTTTGATAAGGTTTTCCCTGATTTGGATGCGTACTGCTTAGAAGAACAAAAGATTCATGGTATCGCCAATAAGCGGATCATAGAAGCCGCCAGATCAAATCCGGACATCAGTGGCTATTGCATTCATGCACTTACAGATGGAGATTGGATTTTGGGTGCTGCCATCGTAGACCTGTGGCGAAACCCAAAGACGCTAGCTTACGACATGACGAGAGAGGCGAATCAGCCGCAATTGGCTTCTATTAGGGTGCTTCCAAGAAATATCTATGCTGATGAAGGGGCTGAGTTGTTGGTGACCGGAATCAATGAATTAGCGGGCCTGCAAGCGCAGCTGACCATTCAAGTGGAGGATCAAAATGGTGCTATTGTATCTACTGATACCTTTTCAAGGGACTATGTACGCGGTATTTCAGAACTCTACCGGGATTCACTGGATGTTTCTCAACTGAGCGGGAGTTACTTGGTGCAAGTACTGATACACGATCAGGAAGGCCGTTTGGTAAGCGAATCCACACAGTCATTTGATGTCTTCCCCAATAGTGCCTGGCCTGCTACCTCAAAGAAGGTTGCTGTACTGGAGAACAATTCTCGCCTGACCAATTTTCTGACCAAGCAGGGTGTGGAGGTGATTCCTTTTAGTTCAGATTTAGAACTTGATGTTCCGGTTGTGGTAGGCGATCTGCGACGTGCCGGTGACGATTTGAAAAGTCTGGTGAAAGCACTCAAGCCTTTTGTGCAAAAGGGTGGATTTGCCATTTTTCTGGACATCAATGGCTCCATGATGACCTGGGGAGCCCCCAATCCAAAACCGAAACCGAAAGATCCCTCAGAGCATTGGAGACGGAGCGTCCCGAGAACATTGAAAGATACCTCACTTGACTTATTGCCATTTGATGCGAAACTCTATGGGACAGATGGAAACTACATTTCGAGAAATCACATCGTCACGGATCATCCCATTTTTTCCGGCCTTCCAACAGGGGGCTTAATGTCAGGCGTATATGAAAATGTATGTGCTGTCAAGTCTATTGTGCGACCAGAACGTGGGCAGTATCTTGCTGGAGTGATCACCTATGATCAAAATCAAGATATGGACATCATGAAGCGCCATTACAATGGCATAGGAGATGTAACATGGGCCGCAGATGTGCTCTTGGTCGAGGAAGGAAAAGGGGCAATGCTCTTCAGTACGATGCAGCTTTTAGACAACCTTGGAAAAGATCCGGTCGCTGATTTGATTCTCAAAAATATGATCTCGTATGAGTAGACTTTTCAAAACATATTTCTTTGGCCTAGTAGCAATACTGCTAGTTGGTTGCAACACTTCAAGCACGAAGGAATCGGAATCAGCTGAGCAAAAGCCAAACATCGTTTTGATCATGGCAGATGACCTAGGGTGGGGCGATGTTGGATACAATGGTCAGGAGAAAATCAAAACGCCCAACATCGATAGGTTGGCTGCTGGAGGCATGATCTTCCATCAAATGTATGCAGGAAGCACCGTTTGCGGTCCTTCACGTGCCAGCTTACTCACGGGTTTGCATACAGGGCATGGCGAGGTGCGGGGAAATCCTAAATGGTCTCTCAGTGGTAATCCTGTAGACTTTGATCCTGCCCACAATACCATTGCGGAAGTACTCAAGGAGGCAGGGTATCGGACGGGAATTGTGGGTAAGTGGGGGCTGGCTGAAAACCTGGACGAGACCGTCCCCAATAAGCAAGGCTTTGACTATTTCTACGGTTTCAATAAGCAC
>JABSPG010000498.1 GCA_013214445.1 Ekhidna sp.
TCTATGCAGCATATTTCAATTTCAGGGATGACTTGGGAGGCTGGTCTTATCAGCTAGGTGCTCGTTTGGAGGATTTTCGTACGACTGGTCTCTTCTTGGAGGAAGGTGCTAGCGTTCAAGACTTTTCTGATCAGATTTACTCGATTTATCCATCTTTCTTTCTTAGTTATATCCCCGATCAGCAAAATCAGCGAGATGCATTCAACCTCAGTATCAGCAGAAGGGTGGACCATCCAAATTTAGATCAGATCAATCCGATGCGGGCGTGGAGTTCTGCAAGGATCACCAATGTAGGAAATCCTGCCCTTGTGCCTCAGTTTACTAATTCACTGGAGGTGAATTACACGAGGCAGCTTAAGCAAGGGAGCGTTACTTCAGGACTGTTCTATCGGCAGATTCAGGATGAGATCACTCGGTTTGGTTTCAATGATCCTGCTAATGCAGAAAATGTTTTGTTCTCATATGCGAATTACCAAGACAATGCTGCCTATGGGTTTGAGCTTACAGGCAACTATCAACTCATGCCTTGGTGGAGCTTCACTACCAGTTTCGATCTCTACTCCCAATTGCAGCGAGGGGTCGCACAGGATGAGTTTCGGGAAGTTAGAAATACGCTCTACAATTTCCGAATGAATCATAGTGTGAAGGCGACCAAACGTCTTACCTTCCAAGTGATCGGTTTGTACCGTGGAGGCAATACCAATCTGCAGTATCGCACACTGTCATTCTACTTTGTGAATGCAGGTGCTCGCTATTCAGTGTTCGATGGGAAGGGAACACTTAGTGTGAATTTTAACGATATCTTCCATACCCAACAGTTTTCTTTTGAAGGGGAACGGCCGGTACTTCAAATCGGGTCTTTTGATTGGGACAGTCAAACGCTGTTTGTTGGTTACAGCCACCGCCTTGGTCGAGGTAAAAAGCACAGTGTAAGACGGAAGAGGAGAGATAGTAATGAGAAGAAAAGTATTGGAGGCCTTTAGCCTTCACCGCTATATTAGTCGGTTGTTTGGTCTATCGCCTGTACAGTTTGAAGGATGGTTTGCACCGTATTCTGATAAAATGTAGGATTTATCTTATCGGCTGTGTCGGTAGCCTTGTGGTAGTCAGGATGGTCTTCCACACCAAAATAAATGAACGGAATACCTTTCTGATGAAATGGGCCATGATCCGAAGACATGGTCCAGTCATTGTGACCGTCGGAAGGTTGGTCATTCCCCATCACTATGGTGACAGGGGCTTCTTTTTGCACCTTTTCTATAATGGGAACAAGCTCGGGATAGTGTGATCCTCCCGCCGCATAGATTCGATCATGGTCATCTCGGCCTACCATATCCAAGTTGATATTCACGATCACTTCTTTTTTCTTGAATGGCAGATTCCTGACGAAATATTTTGACCCTTGCAGGCCTTTTTCCTCAGCATCAAAAGCAATAAAAACCAGGGTGTTTTTGGGTTTATGTCGGGAGTAATACCTCGCAATTGCCAATATTCCAGCTACACCTGAGGCGTCATCATCTGCGCCGTTAAAAATCTGATCCCCTTTGATACCTAAATGGTCATAATGAGCGGTTATGATGATCTTCTGTGGAGATTCCCCCTCAATAACACCAATCACATTGACTCCTGCGGTCTCTTTTACTAGTCGCGCTTTGAAATTGAATGGTTGGAAAAAATCATCAAATAGGGGCTTCATACCAAGTTCTTTAAAACGTTCGGCTATGAATACTCTGGCCTTCACGTTTCCTTCACTTCCTGTACCTCTTCCTCCTAGCTCATCAGATGCCAGGTAAGTGATGTCAGCAATCAGTTCTTCTTTACTGACAAGCTCTTGTGACTTGACTGTAAATAGTGGGAAAAGTAGTGAAAGGAATAAGATAAGACACGGGTATTTCATCCTTCAAATATATATGTGAGGGATGCTAATACCTGCATCGTTTTTGTTGAGCCAATGATTGCAGCATTCTATTACATGTCAGTTGCGCAGGCGATTCAGCTTGAGTAACTTCCCCTACTTACCACCAAGAACGTCATGCCACAGGAACCACAATATACCATTTACAGCTTCAGGGATGTTCAAGACTACCTGTTGACTCCTAAGACACTTAGCTTGAATAGCCAGTGGAAATACAAGCGACTCTGGTTTCGTAGGTTCTACAATGATGAAATAGACTTTAGCCTATTGGTAGAGCAATCCGATATTGGTTATTGCTTTTTGTTTGGCAAGTCTGATGAGTTTACGCAAGAGCTGTACAGCAGAGGTGTAAAGCAACGGAAGGAGTATAAGATCCTGGAGGTTGAAGGTGATGTCACTGACGTACATGGCCGATTGCATCGCTTGGAGAAAGACTTCACATTGGAGGTGCGCAAAGACATGGATGGTTCCTTTCGCATTAAAATGTATCCAAGTCCATACGAGGGAATGAACCAGAAGAGGTGCCTAATCAGATGCAGTTTCGCTCGAGATCCTTTGGAAGTGATGCATCAGCCAATAGAAAAGGTCTATGAAGGACCAAAAGAAACTGCCCCAGAGCCGTATCATTATCTGTTTGAAGAACCGAAGAAAGCAGGATGTATAGGCGTGCTCGCTTTGGGTATCTCAGTGGCTATTGTGACCTGCTTGTGGCTGATTTTGTAGGAATAGAACAGGATTCCGACGTTCAGAAACAACTAGCAGGCCCATCAATCACTCCTCAACGATGTAACCGGATTTGCTCTCGCTGCGCTTAGGGATTTACTCATAGTTACCAATATACCTAGTAGCAATGTGATCAAGCCTCCGGTCAAGAACATCCATGCGGAAAGGGCCGTGTGGTACATAAATGATTCAAGCCACGTTTGCATGAAGTAGTAGACAATCGGACTTGCCACGAGAAAACCAACCACAATCAATAGTGCAAAACTTCTAGTGAATTGAATCAAAATATGACCGACAGTGGCACCCAAAACTTTGCGAATACCAATCTCTTTGGTCTTTTGCAGTGTGAGGAAAGATACCAAGCCAAACAGCCCTAAACACCCAATGATGATAACCAACACGGAAAAGAAGCGAAACCCCTTGAAGATCAACTGCTCTATGACGTACTCTTTGGCGATGGAATCATCTACAAAGCGATAAGTGAAGATGTTTTTTGGGAACATGCCTTTCCACACGTCTTCGGTAGCAATCAACCCGTCAAAAGAGTTGATTCGGACAAATGCCTGCCACCTCCAAGCATGCCAGTTCATCAATACGACAGGGGTCAATTCATTCTTTAGTGAGTGGTTATGAAAGTCTCTTACCACACCTATTACTGTTGCTTCTCCTTCACTGATAGCTAGCTTCTTCCCAAGCGCTTCCTGTGGTGTCCAGCCAAGCGACTTAGCCATTTTTTGATTGATGATAAATTCATCGAACTGGTGTTTATTCTCTCGGAAGTTTCGTCCAGCAACTAATTCTAGACCATACAATTCTAGATAGTCAGGATCTGCTATTTTCATTTCGG
>JABSPG010000499.1 GCA_013214445.1 Ekhidna sp.
CTAATACCTGTTCTGCTGTTTTATCGCTCATTACACCAATTAGTATAGTTAAAATACGCAGGAACAACGCCGTTTTTAAGGTATGAATCTCGCTGAGTTTTATCCACAAACT
The DNA here is from genome assembly GCA_013214445.1 of Ekhidna sp. GTDB lineage: Bacteria > Bacteroidota > Bacteroidia > Cytophagales > Cyclobacteriaceae > Ekhidna. The sequence continues at coordinate 113 of JABSPG010000499.1, forward strand.
CAAAGAACTTCATAATTTTCTCTGATGCTGAACACCGCATATCAGGCAAACCATCCTTGCGCGTCTTGACGTCTGGTAAATTTAACAACATTGATTCACCGTAATTACCACTCCAAATTTCTACATTATATTTACTCATTTTAGCATATATGACAATATTATCGCTCATTTCTTATTTCTTTCTTAGCATATTGGCGCTCTCGCTTCTGCTGGGGACGCTTGCACCACTTCAGGTGCTTCCACCATTCTCGTTTTTTTACAAACCAACTTCTTGCCATGATTAAAAATGCAGTTACAGGAACCCGACTGCGGCTGGGGTTGATTTCTCGACTCCTGCTGTGAATCAACAGACCTTCTGCTGATGAAATAAAAAATGGTCGCGGTGGTGGGATTCGAACCCACGGGACGGTGAACAGCACAATCCACCCGGTTCCAAGTTAAGCCAAACTCGGACACACCGCGGTAATTTTTTAAAAATTATCAATTATATATACACACTTAAATATTCTTGTCAAGACATATTTTAGTCTTTATACGGATCATACTCATCCGAACCCGCCATAGCTACACCCATAGGCTTTAGAGTGTGAACCACTTCAATAGTAGAACCTTGCGCCTCCAAAACGTCATTTAATCGTTTATAGCAATGCGGAGATTCATCAGTTCCGGCTCCTCTCAAAACAACTTCAGCTTTATCTACCCAATTGCGCATCATCTTTGTGGAAATCTTTCCATCTTTAACTTTAACCATTCGTTTTTTTCCATCTTCACCGCGCTTCCACTTGATTCGTCCAGCAGCTTCGGTCCTCGACATTACTCGACCAGCTCCATGCACAGTGGAATACAAAGCATTTTGAGAATTGACAGACTCGCATCCCTTCAGGATTACGGAGTTTTCACCCATGCTTCCACCAACAAACCCAAATTGGTCAGGAAACGCTGGGGTTGCACCCTTACGGACAACCCACAACTTTTCACCAAAATGCTCTTCTTCCCACGCAAAATTGTGGTGATTATGCACAGAGTCCTTGATATCAGCACCAATAATAGATGCGACCTTCTGGCACACCCAGTCCCTTCCAGCGTAGGCATACTCGCCAGCTAAGTTCATGCACTCCAAATACTCTTGCCCGAGAGACGACCCCACTGGAATGATTGTTGGCTCTGCGTCAATTTGATCTACACCGCCAGCAGCCTTGACATAATGCGTGGCAATATGATGCCCAAGCCCCCGGCTGCCAAAGTGAACCCCAACCCATACGCGTCCCACTTCATCCTCAAATATATCTACATAATGATTGCCGGAGCCCACAGTTCCAAGCTGAGCCTTAGCCATTTGCTTTAAATCCTTAGACTGCCAAGACTTTACAATGTCCCAAGAATCCAAATCAAACAACTCATGGTCAACACTTTCGGCATTTGACCTGCCAACCCCGAATGAAATCTTGGAAAACACGTCATCCATGATTTTATTCATATCTTCACGAATGTCGTCCGCATTAACATCCAACAATACTGCTTTGTTTCCACAAGCAATATCATACCCAACCCCAGACGGCGAAATAGCATCTTTATACGCAACAACTCCACCGATTGGCTGTGAATATCCTTTGTGGTGATCTGCCATCAATGCGCACGAGTGTGCAGTTTTCGCACACATCTTCATCTGATCGAGCGCATTTTGTTGGATTTCTCCAAATACTGGGATTCCGTCAATAATCTTCATTGATTGATATTGAGTCTCATTATACATTACTTGTCAAGCCCTAATTTAAACCATGCAAATCTGGACTTAACATCCGACAACGCTTAGAAACGGGGCATGCTATTATACTTGACAACGCTTAGAAACGCCCCATGTTATAGTGTTTTTAGTCAAAAAAGGCGGTGAAGATGCCGCCACTACAGTCCAGAGGAGCAAGCGCCTAACACGTAGCCCAAGTCTTCCGAGTCACTACGTAATAGTGAGCCGAGGCTGTGATAGACCCTTTCGAAAGTCGGCCCCTAGATGGGTGGCCTAGATCGGGATACACTCTGTGGAAGCAGGGATGGCACACCCTCCGCTAGCGGTTTCAGAGGCTTATGAATACATGCCCACCTCTGTAGAAAAAATTCATTTTGAGACAAATTATAACACGTTTTTGTCCCAAAAAGCGAACGCCGCTAGGTTGGTCATATTGGGAATTTACCGCGCCAAGCCTAGCATGTTGATAGCATAGCTCCTGACGGAGTAGCAATCTTCTGACAGTTTCGTCTTACTACCCTGTAGGGCGAAGCTGTATCCAGACATAAGCAACCTTCTGTAGTAGGTGAGCGAAGCGAACGGCGGAAATACCCTAGTTCTAGAACTACGCAGGGCCCATCGGGACAGCATTTTTTTAGAGGGCTGTTGACATATCCCTACTAAGCTACAGCACGCCCCGCCTGACCCCCTCGCCCCCCTCTTCTTACGTGAGTTTACTTTTATTTTGTGAGCAGCGGATATATTCTTACTGCATGCATTCTTACTACATATTCTCCCAGCATATCCCTGACAGCATGAATGATACTGATGCCAAGCATGCATTTGATAAGTAATGCTAATGATAAGTAATGCTAATGCTGTGGTGTCTTGGATTAGATAGGTTTATGTTATGTGATACGCATCAAGATATGCGGATATGTTGATATGAAAATAATTGAAATAGTGCTTGAATGAATGCACGAAATGTGCATTCTTAGAATCATCAACGGCACGAAGCCGACGAAACCAACACCAATATTCCCATCCGAGGCTATTAGAACCATGAGCATCCATAAAGAACTCTTAACATGCGGCATTAAACCTACAATTGACGGCAAATTCTCAGTGCTGGTCGCGTATGAGGCGTCAGTCGGTGATACAGTTCTGGCGATGGATTACGGTTTGCCAGACTCGCCTTACTCTTATGTTGATTGCGAGGGCGTAGTCGTAGCTGTGGAAACAGATGGAAGCTGCCTAGTAGAGTTTGAAGTATACCCATCAACGTCAGACACTCCAGTAAAGGCGCGCGAATGGTATTTCACAGTTTGCAAAGAATATGCCAGTTGTGAAACAATGTTGGAAGCTGCCGAAAAACTAATCAGCTGCCGAAAAAATAATTCAAAATAAACCTTGCGCCCTTTCATTCTGATTGTCTTCTAAACATCAACGGTAAGACGCCGACGAAACCAACACACACAACCAACCAACACAACCACATGATGAAAACAATCAAAGTAAAGGAAGTTAAGGGGATGCTGTCTGATTCTGGGCAGCCGTATTACCGAGAAAAGCGGGGTATGCCGCTGCTACTCAAGCAGCCTGACGGATGGGCAGTTTGCTCTAAAGATGGTGAAC
>JABSPG010000005.1 GCA_013214445.1 Ekhidna sp.
TACTCGCGTACCATTCCGTAACGAAACCATAGCCAAAACCGATGATAACACATTCGCCAAAGGCGAACTTCAATCTGCGCTGCTTCGCAGACAATGCATCTTTAAGTAGATGTGTTATCATCTAAAGGGTTAAACCAAATTACTATTTCAGCTTTACCAAAATCAATCGCCTTCAACGGGCTTCGAGCCAAAACGTGCGACATCGTCGGTTAAAAGTAATTTGGCCCTGATCATCGAATTCCCAATCTAATAAATTCTTCAATTTACACTTCGCAAAGCGAAGCTAATTGACAATCAATAATTAGAGATTTAAGGATGTAATTTTCTCTAATTATTGCTATGGAATTTATTATCTTTTCATTCTCAAATCAGAACTACGTTTAACCCTTTAGTTAGCAATAATTATAAAATGAAAGCACAAATAATTTTTCTCATACTGATAGTGGTTTTTTGTTCTTCTTGCTCAAAGGAAAGTACATCCCGGCTTGAAATAATTGATAAGAATAAAAAAGCTAAAATTGATAGCCTCTTAAATAGGTATCTTGACCTAAATAGGTTTAGTGGTGTTGTTTTGATCAGTAATAAGAAATCAATTATATATCANGAAAGCTTTGGCTTGGCCAACTATGAAACAAATAGGCCATTTACAGATAGAACCGCTTTTAAAGTTGGGGAAGTTTCTGAACTCATTACTTCTGCTTTGGTAAATGAAATGGTTCACAAGGGTGATTTTCAGTTATCTGACAAAGTATCGGATTACCTTCCTGAAATAAAAGGTGAATTCACCATAAACAATTTGTTGAACCATAAAACAGATCTGCCAAGCATAGCGTCCATTGAAAAACAGAACCCCGATCTGGAGTATTCGATTGTGGAATATGCGAACTCGGCTAAAGGTGGACCCAATGAATCTGAAAAAAGTGAGTTGAATTATAATATACTGGGATTGCTGATTGAGAAGGTCAGCGGAAAAGGTTTTCAAGAGAATGTTTTGGATTACACGGAAAGACTATTGTTGAAAGATACATATCTCCAACGGACAGATACAGCACAAGAAGCTACAGGTCACCTTTATTATAATTATCGTGGAAATGGACTTGAGCTACAGGAATCATCGGTCTACGATATGGAAATGGCATTTAGTAGTAGAGGGATTAAATCAAGTGCCAATGATTTGACAAAAATCGTCCACTCTGAACCCGAAAGAGATGTAGAAATAGAAGGTTATTTGGGCAAGGACGGGTTCAGTTACTCTGTTTTCTATCAAGCGGAGGATGGTTTGGCAATCATAGTTTTGAGTAATCGAAGGCATCCTGTCGCCAAGGAAATATCCAATTCAATAGATAGTATTATGAAGGGAGCAAGCTATAAAGTCCCTTTAAAAAGAGACCCAGTGGATATTAACCCTGAACTATTGAATAATTATTTGGGGAAATACAGATTAAATAAGTTTGTCAATTTTGAAGTAATAAAAGAAAACGACAGCCTTTTCGTGTTGTTAGGGCCAAATAAAGTCGCTCTCATTCCTCAATCTGAAAATCAATTTTATATGCTTGACAATGACGCATCCATGCGGTTTGTAGAAGNCACAACCAATAAAGTGAATAGTGTTGTTTTGCTGAACGGGTTCATAGATAGTGAAGAGAAAGCTTTCAAAATTGAAAAATAACTATTGCTAACAAAATGTAAAATGCATTGAAACGCATTTTACACGGAACGTTAGTGGCAATGCTTCGCACGAGAAAAACCGTCCCGAATACTCGGGACTTCCTTTTGCTCTATTGCCACTAACGGCCAGACAGTACGACTGTCATTCGCCGGCAATAGCCATATTGACCTATAACTAAGATTATGACAAATTACACCACGCGTTAGGCACTGCCACTAACATAGGGTAAAGCGAATAACGTCTAAAGGCTTATATTACTTATATTTACAAATAAATATCGCAACTCGCCTTACCCGTCTGGCCGTTAGCAATAATTATAAAATGAAAGCACAAATAATTTTTCTCATACTGATAGTGGTTTTTTGTTCTTCTTGCTCAA
>JABSPG010000050.1 GCA_013214445.1 Ekhidna sp.
ATTTGACGTTTACTATGACCCTGAAGACGGACATTATCAGAATCCAAGAGGCCTGGAAATCATGGAGGATGCCGGCTTCACCCCTCTTCCATACGACCCAAATAATGATCTAGCAAAGTCAGGACTAAAGATGTTTCATACGCAGGATGTTGATTTCAGGAGTCATCATCTCCTATTCCTAGACGGACTAAGGGAACTACAGATCTGGTCTCAAGAAAATCCTAATCATACCCCAATCAGTGTATTAATAAATGCAAAAGATGCGAGCATACCGCTAACGGACAACCCCGAGCCATTTGATGAGATCGGCATGAAACTCATAGACGATGAAATAAGAATGGTTTTCGAAGCGAATCAACTTATTACCCCAGACGTAGTTCGTCAAGGTCTCGAAAGTTTAGAATCAGCCGTTTTAACTGTCGGCTGGCCCAAACTAAGCGAATCCTTGGGTAAAGTGCTCTTTGTATTGGATGAGGGACAGACCAAAACAAATCTATATCTCAGTTCATTTCCTAAATTAAATGGTGCAGCTCTATTCGTGAACGTTGAAGAAGGAAACCCAGAAAGCGGTTTTAGAATAATAAATGATCCAATCGGTGGTATGTCGGAAATACAGAGGCTCGTCGGTCTTGGATATATGGTGCGAACACGGGCAGATTCCGAGACTATAGAGGCTCGAGCAAATGATAGAAGTAGATTCGAAGCAGCCATTTCTTCAGGAGCACAAGTGATCTCAACAGATTACTACATCCCCTCCAAACTCTTTGACTCCCCTTTTCAAGTAGTCTTTGATGATGGACGTTATGAACGGATCAAATAGTTCTTTTTGAACTTTTCGACTAAAAAAGCCAAGTAAGTCATGAGTCCAAACCTTTGGACGATGTAGAAATCTCCATTTCTTGCTTTTCTTTTTTTAATTTGTAGTAGTGCAGAAGAACCTGAATGAGGTCATCTCCCATCAGCAAAGTGAAGAAGAAAGCATATAATCATGGTAAACCTAAAGCTGTCAAAACCTTTTTTTTGACAGCAGTTGCCTTACTGATTGCCTCACTAAGTTTCGGACAAGCGATTGATTCATTAGAATCGCAACTGGAAAACGATCAGTTGACTGAAGAGCAGAGGTTACAAATTCTTCAACTCCTAAGCAGGGAGCTTGTCTTTGTTGATCCCGTTAAATCACTTAGTTATACTAATACTGCACTATCTATTGCGACAGTGAACAACGATAGCTTGGCGATGGCTAAATCTTATCGAATTCTAGCAGCTATTTCTAGAGTTAAGGGTAGTTATTACCTCGCGATGAGATACCACCAACGCTCCCAAGAGATTTTTGAAGAGAAACAAGATTCTATAGGCATTGCAAATAGCTATATTTCACTAGGACATATTTACAGACGGCTACATAGAAGAGAGGAAGAAATAGAATACCACAAAAAATCCTTTGACGCCTTTCAAAAGCTGAGAATACCTAATCGAATAGGAGTGACTGCTCATAATCTTGGTGAAAGCTATTACAACGCTGGTCAGTTTCAAAAAGCCAGAGCATTAACAAAGTATGCCATTGCAATAAATGATTCTATTAATAACCAGCTAGTCTTATCCTCATCATACAAGGTACTTGGCCTTATAGCTTTAGCCCAATCGAATCTAGAGGAAGCTGAACAAAACTTTCAAAAAGTTTTACAGATCTCTAATGAACAAGGAAAGTATTCCCAAAAGTATGCTGAGGCAGAAGCATTACTAGGTTTGGCTCATCTCGCTAGCAAAGGAGGTGACTTAAAAAAGGAAATCGAATACCTGGAAAAGGTGATTTCATTCAGTAAGGAGAATGAGCTAGGGGATTATCTTCGAACAGCATTGGAAAACCTCACTAGGCTATATACCCACAGTGTTGATACTGAACTTGCAGAATCTTATTTGGGTGTCCTAAAAAAGGTTAGCGATTCGTTACGCAATAAGGCACTTCAAGATAGATTCTACTTAACCAGTTCAGTGGTAGAGATACATGATTTAAGTGAAGCAAATAAAGAACTGGAGATTGAGAATCTGCTGCAAACGCAACGAGCGGCGGCTTGGACCACTGCCACAATAGCTCTTACAATGCTACTTGTCATTATCCTAATATTATTGCTCAAGTTTCGAAAAGTCAACAGAGAGCTCCTTGCTTCGAAAAAACTAATTCGAGCTCAAAACAATGACTTACGAGCTCTTAATCAGACGAAAGATAAATTCTTTGGCATTGTAGCTCATGATCTAAAAAGTCCACTGATTACATTATTGGACTATTCAGGGTTATTAATTCACAACTTTGACCAGTTGAAAAAGGAGCAGATCATGGAGATGAATCAGCACTTAAAGCATTCTGCGGAGAATACCATCAAACTAGCAGATAATCTAATCAAGTGGGCTCAGATACAGATGGAAGAGGCAAAGTGCGAAAGAAAAGTATTCGACGCAGATACTGTACTCAGCAACATGATTAAAGTCTACAAAGAAACTGCCGAACAGAAACAGATCGCATTAACATATGAAAAAACCGGAGACAGCATCTTGTATGCAGATAAAGATCATTTAAAATTCATTATTAGAAACCTTCTAAACAATGCGATAAAATTTACTAGCGAAGGAGGTACTGTTAGCATTAAATTGCTAGATAAAGAACCGAACCTTTGTTCTTTTATCGTACAAGATTCTGGTGTTGGTATGAGTCAGGACAAGATTGATTCGCTCTTTAAGTTTGGTAAGGCAACCAGCACCAGAGGTACCGCAAAAGAAAAGGGAACTGGATTAGGTTTGATGCTGATTTTTGAATTTTTAAAACTCAACGAAGGTCAAATCGAAATAGAAAGTAACCCAAATATTGGAACCACCATCTCAGTAAGTTTCCTAAGATCATAGACCCGAACCTACTTCCTGCTTACTGCTCTCTCTTTTCTAAATAATGCTTGATTCTGGCATGATTAGCCTCACCAATAAGTGCTAAGCCAGTATTGAAAACAATGAGGGCACCTGTACCTAGCCATACCCAGCTATACCCTTCGTGAGAGTGTTTGATAAAGGCGGCTTCAATGGCGAAACTCAGACCGGCGCCAGTTAGTGCTAAACCAAGCCCACCAAAAACTAACCACTTTAACTGGTTACTCATCGGGAGTATCCTTGCTTAAAGTAAACCCATCCAAATCACTATTAAGGTTATTTACCACGTCCAATAAGTGATTGATTTGATCCTTGAAGTTGGTCATACCCGTATCCATTTCTGAGGCCGAGCTTGCCACCTCCTCAGTACCTGCAGCTGTTTGCTCGGCTACTACTACGACATTCTCGGTTACGGTCACTACATCTTGTATGCTAGATACTTGAGTCTTTGTATCTTCTACTACTTCCTTACTAAGGCCGAGGGTTTTAGAGGTCGAATCCGTGATCTGTTTGAAGATAGTAGAAGCATTATTTGTAATGACTGTACCCGATTTCACGCGTTGATCCAACTCATCCATTGTTTGGGCTGTCTCATTGGTGTCTTTATTGACATCCAGAATTAAGCGTTCAATCTTATCCGCTGAAGACTTAGAATCTTCAGCAAGCTTTCTAATCTCTTCTGCTACTACGGCAAAACCCCGACCAGCATCACCTGCTTGAGCAGCCTCTATTGCAGCATTCAACGCTAATAGGTTTGTCTGCGACGCAATCTCAGTTATGACTGTCAAGACCTGGCTAATTTCCCTACTTCTATCCTTTAGTATATGGATAGAATCTTGTGTTCTCTTGGCATATTGCTCAATATCGCTGATACCTACTGTCAACTCGGTCAGCATCTTCTCACCGTCTATACTGTTCTGGAAGCCCGCTTGGGCGGCCTCACTAATGTCTGTTGCTTTATCACTCATACTTCTGGAGGCCAACAAAATCTTTTCTATCACAGTAGAAACTTCATCTACGTGACTGACCTGACTCTGGGCTCCATTACTCATCTGTGCAATTGCTGATGCAATTTCAGTGGTAGTGGTGGACATCTCTTCCCCACTTGCCAGCATGAGTCCGGCGGATTCATCTACACTAGCAGTTGTCACTTTTACTTTGGAAAGTAGCTCCGAAAACTTCCTCAGTCCATTATCAATGCTATCTGCAAGCACTTTAATCTCGCCTTGTCCCTCTAATCCATAGCTGCTGGAAAGGTCTCCCCTCCCTACGCTTTCCATGATGCGAATCACTTCTTTGATTGGAGTTGCGATAGATGCTATTAATTTGTTTATGGATTCACTCATTTCTAGCCAAACTCCGGATTGATCTGCCACAGTGATCTGAGCAGAAAGGTCGCCCTCCGAACCTGCCCTGTAAAGCACATCGTTTGTATCCGTGATGACTTGAATTAAGTTTTCTTGCATGAACAATAGCTCATTAGCTAATTGGTCTTGATCATCGTATGCCTCAAACATTACATCCATCTGATTATTTGAAATTGACTTGGCGAACTCTATGTACTTGTCGGTACTTGTAATTTGACGGTTCAATGCGTGCTGGATCTCTCCAATTTCATCTTTGCTCTTAACCTCCACATGTTCTACCTTCCGTCCGATCGAAAGACTAGTCAATTTGTCTTTGACTAGGTTTAGGCTATTTACAAGTATTCCTGAAAACCTCCAAGAAACAAAAACGCCTAAAAGCAAAATGAGCAAAGCGACCAAAAGAATGTTTCTGATCAAAGTAGCTACTTGATCATCTAAAGATTCCTCTTTTTGAGCTACTGCCTCATCAATTGAATCTGTGTAGATCCCTGTAGAGATAATCCAACCTTTCGATCGGTCAACAACGGAATAAGACAACTTAGAATAGATGCGATCATCCCCTGGCTTCTTCATCTTGTAATCAATGTAAGCTGCAGGATTTTTCTGGATTTCCTTGGCCCTTCTAATGTAGGAGTTTTCTTGACCTGCCTCCTTTTCCTCTTGTACAAATCCATCAGTCAGAAGCATTCCGTCTAAGGAAGGATCAGCAGCACGCATCACCATACGAGGAGGAACGTTCGAATCTGTGATCCAATAATAACCTTCTCCACCGTCGAATCTAATCTTTCCAAGAAGATCGAGTGCATCCTCTTCACTGGCAGATTCGCTAATAATATCAGACGCTACATCTATCAAATTTTGCAGGGTTGTTTCTGCTTTAATGATTTGCTCCTCCCGGTATTGTTTGATATCAATTCCCGCCTTACGCTTGACATTGACGATTGTCGCGATGGTGATCCCCAGCGTGGTAACAGCCAACAGAACCCCGATAAAGATGATGATCTTATACCTATATTTAATGATAGATTGATTGGTGAAAAATGAATTAAGGTGTAGCGAAAACGTTGTTTTAAACAGATTGTTTAGTGATCTTCTTTAAAAAACACATTAAACCTTAATGCTCAAAACTGGCCTCAATCGGTTGTAACTTCTAAGCTATAGTAGCACCATTCTGGGCGTCAATTCCAGGGCTGACTGCTATCAACTTACCATCGCTGTTTTCAGCAAACAATAACATACCTTGAGACTCAATACCCATGATCTTTCTGGGAGCCAAGTTGGCCATGACCGTTACCTTTTTCCCAACCATTTCCTCTGCTGTAAAATGCTTGGCAACTCCACTCAAAATGGTTCTGGTTTCCAGCCCCATATCTACTGTGAACTTTAATAACTTATTCGACTTTTCCACCTTTTCAGCTGTCTTGATCTCCCCTACTCGCAAATCCATCTTCATAAAGTCATCGAATATGATTTCTTCTTTAAATACCGGCACCTCTGGTCCCTTTTCGGCTTCTTCGTTCATTTTCTTGGTCTCCATTAGTTTATTCACTTGCTTCTCAACATCCTTATCTTCTATTTTTTCGAATAGCAAGGAGGCTTTATTAAGCTGATGATTTGCAGAAAGAAAATCCATCCCACCAGCGGCTTTCCATTGCAATTTTTTCGTATTCAAAATGGACAACAGTCGGTCTGCTGTGAAGGGCAGAAACGGTTCACAGACAATTGAAAGGTTGGCACTGATCTGCAAAGCAATGTTCAAGATAGTCTCTACCCTACTCTTATCTTCTTTGATTAGTTTCCATGGCTCAGTGTCAGCAAGGTACTTATTCCCTATTCTAGCCAGCTCCATCATATTTGATAGCGCTTCTCTGAACTTGAACTGATCTAAGGCATCCGCTACTTTACTTGGAGCTTTACTAACTGCTTCAATGACCTCATTATCAATGGGCATCAGTTCATGTCTTGCAGGAACTTTACCCTCGAAGTACTTATGCGTCAAAACCACCGCCCGATTTACAAAATTCCCAAATATGGCAACAAGCTCGCTGTTATTCCTCGTCTGAAAATCCTTCCAGGTAAAATCGTTATCCTTTGTTTCTGGGGCATTTGCTGTAAGCGTATACCTAAGAACATCTTGCTTTTCGGGAAACTCTTCCAAGTACTCATGTAGCCACACTGCCCAATTTCTAGAAGTTGAAATCTTATTGCCTTCAAGATTCAAAAATTCATTGGCAGGAACATTATCCGGAAGAATATAGGAGCCTTCGGCTTTCAACAAGGTTGGGAATATGATGCAATGAAAAACGATGTTGTCTTTCCCGATAAAATGTAGAAGTCGAGCATCTTCAGATTTCCAGTAGTCTTCCCAATTTTTACCAGTATCGTCTGCCCATTGTTTTGTGGCTGAAATGTATCCTATAGGCGCATCGAACCATACATAAAGAACCTTACCTTCACCCCCCTCCACAGGAACGGGAATTCCCCACTTCAAATCTCTCGTCATTGGTCGGGGACGTAGACCATTGTCAATCCAACTTTTGCACTGACCATACACATTGGACTTCCATTCTTTGTGTCCGTCAAGCAACCATTCCTTGAGCCACGGCTCATACTCATCCAGCGGTAGGTACCAATGCTTTGTTTCTTTCATCATTGGTGACTCACCACTTAGCATGGACTTTGGGTTCTTCAGCTCAGCTGGACTTAGCGTGGTACCACAGTTTTCACATTGATCCCCATATGCTTCTTCATATCCACAATTAGGACAAGTGCCTTTAATGTACCGATCGGCAAGGAACTGCTGCTCTGACTCATCAAAAAACTGTTCGGATATCTGAACAGAGAATTTCCCGTCTGATTCCATCTTCTTGAAATAATCAGAAGCCGTTTCGTGATGTAATTGGGATGAGGTTCGGTGATAAATATCAAAGCTTATTCCAAACTGACTAAAAGACTCTTTTATTTGATTGTGGTAGAAATCGACCACTTGTTGAGGAGTTTTCCCCTCCTTTCTCGCTCGAAGCTCAATCGCCACACCATGTTCATCTGATCCACATACAAATGCAACGTCTTTATTTTTACTCCTGAGATATCGCACATAGATGTCTGCAGGTACATAAACCCCTGCTAAATGACCAATATGTACCGGCCCATTCGCATAAGGAAGCGCCGCTGTGATGGTGTGTCTTTTGTATTCTTTAGCCATAATTCGATAAGCGTCCGCAAATATAAAATTGCCTCTTTTATATGCACTAAAGATATTTTGTTGCTTTATGCAATTCTATGTATTTCCCAAGAGAACAATCTTTTGGCGATCATTAGAAATAACATTGTTGACAAACTCCTTGAATCCTTCAAATTGTTCCACTCCATACACACCATCGTAAAAAACAAAATTTCGGACAATAAGAAGTTGCCCCTCCGATGGAATATACTTCTTATGAAATTTACCATACGGAGTTTCTACATCTACTTCTTCCAATGATTTAGGATAAAAACCTTCTGGGACATTTATTAGTAAAGAATCTTGTTGACTGAATCCATATGGAATTCTAATAGATCTTTCAACAGAATCCGTTGTAATCTTATCTAATGAACAATCAAAAAAATTGGCTTGATCAATAAGTAACCTGCTGCCAGCTTTCCTAACGCCTCCGCTCTTCTCAAATCTCGCTAAGTATCCTCCTTTTGGAATTCTTCCTTCTTCTACCGGAAATAATTGAAAATCCGATAGGTGAATTGATCCAAATCTATTGCCATCTGTGAACCATTCTCTATTTTCTTGTTCATTTTCATAGTAATTGGACAAAAACCTGCTTTCCTCTATTGCTATTCCTTCATATGTTCTTTCCATTTCTACTGCAATCGATCTATCATTAGTTCCTATTGACAATTGATAATTGGTAGATTGTAGATTTTCCTCAGGAAGGCATTTTTTTGTTTTTACTAAGGTGCCACCTTCTTCTGTAATTAAGAGCGCATTTCTATTACTGGTAAAAGTTCCAGAATATCCAAAAGGATTTATTTGAGATGTGCATTCAAGTAAAGTGGTATCACCATCTAAAGCAACTAATGCTACAGCATGATTGAAATGAGCACTCGGAAATCCCTCTTGAAGCGTACTAGCATATTTGCCTGCATTAATTAGTGCATAATAGGCTTTGACCCCATATCTGTCTAAAAGAGCTACAGCGTAATTAGACAAGGCTTTGCAGTCACCATATTTCTTCTGATGAACGTACGAAACGGGAAATGGCTGCCAACCACCGATTCCAAGCTGAATACTTACATAACGTGTATGATTCTGCAAATAATGATATACAATGGCAGTTTTTTCTTTATCGCCCATATCTGAAGTAATCATACTATCTAATTCACTTAGATCAAGCCCTTGAAGCGAGGATCTATCAGCGTTGAGTTCCCCAATCCAACTACCGAATGATTTCCAAGAATCCATTTTGCCAGAGTAATCTCCCATCTTAAAATTGAAAGGAGCTAGCAATACATAAGAAGTGTAGTCCTCTAATCTTGAATTCCAGCGATCGTACTGATAAGGCTCAAGATCCTTCACTTTCCATACATATTTTTTCCAACTAACAGTATCCCGAACCAATGGATCTTCTAATGAAACAGGGTAGTACCTAATACCATTGGCTGCTACATCTTCTACTATCAATTTCGATTCTTTTACTAGCATACCCTCCTCTCTTTGAGGCATCCATGCTGGATAAAACAAAGAACCATTATTCCGAATCGAGTATTCTACTTCTACAATAAATGGATAATCGTAATTTTCTAAGGAAATATGCTTTGCCCTGTTGTCGGAAGCGATTCCACTCGTATATCCGTAATCATTCAAGTCTCTAAGTTTGAATCGGTCCAGCTCGATTCCCTGAGAATTTTTCACTTTCAAATCAAAAAAGTCAACAGTTCTAAACTGATCATAGTGCAAAACCAAATTTCTCAGGTCGCTGGCTTTTTCGTTTAGGATAAGTGCCTTGTAGGACCGAGTCTTCTCTGAGCTTTCAACATCATAGATTTTGAAGACAGTAACATCTTCTAACAGGACGGAATTAATGTCCGATCTACCTAAGTACTTTTCAAACTGTCCGTTGAGATCAAAGGAGACTACTACGATGAAAAGAAAGTAAAAACGTAAGATCATTTCGTAAATACAATCAGCTCTTGGTTCTTATCAGCAACCAATTGATAAAATTGTCTTAAGGCTGGATACTCATTAATTCCGAATTCTTTAGCACTTACCTTCAAATTGCTAATTACCGTAATGACACCATCTGTCTGACTAACTGAATACGAGAATGAACCTTTCTTATCAGGAAGATTAAATCTTGTTGATTCTGGCAATTCAACTTTATAATCCTTTGGATAATTAACTTGCGTAACAACTCTATAAGACTGATTGTACGGAAAGTCGATTATTGACGTCCTTTTTTCCCTTTTAAAAGGGTTTTCGAGTACTGTTCCGTCGAGGATAGGTTGGAAGTATATCTCATCTGCCATCTCCGCTTCAAGGCTGTAATCATATGATGTTGATTCACCAACCGCATAATCCAGCAAGCTAACATTTAGTACCGAAAAGTCAGAATTACTGATCTCTTTCTTAAAAGACTCGACCATACTGATCGAATCCTGCTTGCTTCTTGACAATGATGCATAGTCCTTAAATGTCTTATTGGCTTCAATACTTACCTTCTCATCAGAAATCTGACATTTGTTCGTTGAACTCACGGAATAGATTGACTTTGATTTTAAATCAATCATACGCCCACGGTTATGATGCACTAGCCAGCCTTTACCATTTCTACATTTGAGAGGTAAAATCCCTAATGGCAGGGAACTTGATGCATCTAATAAGATCAACTGATTTGGTAGCTCAATTGCTGCAATTACATAATCGAATTCATCATAGGAAGGATAAACAGGATGTATAGTTCCATTACCTCTCGTACTAAAAATAACAGGGCTTGCCTCAATATCGTAGTTCCTCAGTAATGCTATCAGTGTCAGATTTATATCACTAACAGAGCCCTCTCCATTATTGTAAGTGATTTTTCCCACCTCACTGCTGAGGTATCCTTTAAAGCCATCCCACTTAATAGATTTTTGAATGTGTTTATATAAAAATGCTATGCGATTTTCATTACCCAAACTTTGTATTTCTAGATCCAATTCTTTGGGTAAAAAACCTCCCTTTTTCATGACTGAACCTAAATCTGTTCTGCTCAGAAGTTCGGCGTTGAATTTATCATAATTACCAGCAACGACTTCAGTAGGCTGATTTGGATAACTGGTGGAAACTAGCTGAAATTCGATACGAGAAGGTATATCGCTTCTATTTACTGAATAGGGTTCATCTTCAAGGGGCATAATATTTGACATCTGAACTGTTGTCTTAGTACTCTGAGAAGTAATGGATCCCCTCTGAACACCTACTCCAAACTGCCCATTTCCAAGGTTATTTGCAACGCTGTAGTTGAAAGTTTCTTCAAACTTGCTGCTTTCCGACTCAACATTATATGTGTTTCCAAGGAAATTTTGCTGATACTTAAAATATTCTGGAATTGTATAAGTAAATGAACTCTTAGCTACTGGAATATCATCTTGAAAAATCCAATCAGTAAGGTTATATGTAAAATCTGAGAGCTTTTTATAACTGTATTCAAATATTGTTCCTGCTTGAATATTTGGAATTGCAACAGAAAGTTCAATCCAATAGTCGTTAATCCTTTTACTGAAAAGCTCTTTCTTTTCTACTTTTTGTTTTTCTACTTTTCCGTTTACCAAATTGTAAACATTAGCCTTAAAACCGTAAACTTTTTCCACGGAAAAATTATTCTCCGGTTGGTATAATCGTATTTTAATATCGCCTTGCGACGCGTCGGTCACATCAAATACTTTGATCCTTGCCGAATAGTCTAAATAGTACTGGAATTGCTTACTATCATCGTCAAATCGAAATTCTAGGAATCCCATTTCTCCCAGTTTCATTGACTTAGCATTGGGATAGAATTCGCATTCAGACAACTCCATTTCATCCTTGGATACTTTGCCAAATTTGAATATTTTCTGGCTTAAGGATATATTCGAGATAATAATCAGACCTGACAACAAAAAAATTCGCTTCGTAAGATACGTTATATAGAAAAATAAGCGGTAAATGTATTTAAGAAAAGTCTAGATTAAAAGCGATGTTCCGTCTACATAGTGGTAATTTTGCGGCTCATTTTACTGAGCATGCAAGAAATAAGAAATATTGCCATCATCGCACACGTTGATCATGGCAAAACCACACTCGTTGATAAGATCATTTATGCCACGCAAGAGTTTCGAGAAAACCAGGAGAAGGGTGAGTTAATCCTTGACAACAATGATCTTGAAAGAGAAAGAGGCATTACCATCCTTTCCAAAAATGTATCTGCAGAGTATAAGGGAGTAAAAATCAATATCATCGATACGCCAGGTCACGCCGATTTTGGTGGTGAAGTGGAACGGGTATTGAAGATGGCAGATGGTGTGATCCTGCTCGTGGATGCTTTTGAAGGTCCAATGCCGCAAACCAGATTTGTTTTGGGTAAAGCACTGGGACTTGGACTTACTCCCATTGTGGTTGTCAATAAAGTGGACAAAGAAAATTGTCGTCCTGACGAGGTGCATGAACAAGTATTTGATCTAATGTTCTCTTTAGATGCGACTGAAGAACAGTTGGATTTCCAAACGCTTTATGGTTCTAGTAAACAAGGATGGTTTGGAGAAGATTGGCAAAAGCCTACAGACAATATCTTACCTCTGCTAGACAAAATCATAGAAGTGATCCCTCCTGCACCTTACCGAGAAGGTGTTCCTGCGATGCAAATCACCTCACTGGATTTTTCATCCTTTACCGGTAGAATAGCTATCGGAAGGGTATTTCAAGGAGATATCAAGGAAGGAGCAAACCTTGGGATCAGCAAAAGAGACGGCTCGCTGAAAAAGGCAAGGGTTAAAGAAGTACATGTATTTGAAGGCCTTGGAAAAAGAAAGGTTGAATCAGCAAGAGCTGGTGATATCTGTGCAGTAACAGGTATTGAAGATTTTGAAATTGGTGATACGATTACTGATTTTGAAAATCCTGAGGTTCTTCCACGTATTGCCATTGATGAGCCTACCATGAGTATGCTATTCGCCATCAATGATTCTCCTTTCTTCGGCAAGGAAGGTAAGTTTGTTACTTCCCGACACCTCAGAGATCGGTTGATGAAGGAGTTGGAAAAGAATCTTGCATTGCGAGTGCAGGAAACAGATTCTGAAGATAAGTTCCTGGTATTTGGACGAGGAGTCTTGCATTTGTCTGTTCTTATTGAAACCATGCGTAGAGAAGGATACGAATTGCAAGTAGGACAGCCCCAAGTGCTCTTCAAAGAAGGTGACAGTGGTGAAAAGCTTGAACCTATCGAGCATTTGGTCATAGACCTTCCGGATGAAGTATCTGGCAAAGCCATTGAAATGGTGACCCAGCGCAAGGGAGAATTGAAGGTGATGGAACCAAAGGGTAATATCCAGCACTTAGAATTCGAAATTCCTTCCCGAGGATTGATCGGATTACGTAACAACATGCTGACTGCTACTGCAGGTGAAGCTGTAATGACACATAGACTGAAAGAGTATCAGTCTTTTAAAGGAAAAATCCCGGGACGTATTAACGGTTCATTGATATCAATGGAGAACGGTCCCGGCACACCCTATACGATTGACAAGCTTCAAGACAGAGGCATCTTCTTTGTGGATCCAGGGATAGATGTCTATACCGGCCAAGTGATTGGTGAACACAGTAGAGACAATGACCTAGTTGTAAATATTCAGAAAGGGAAGAAACTCACAAACATGCGAGCTTCTGGCTCTGATAACAATGCCAAGATAGCCCCTGCAAAGAAGTTTAGCTTGGAGGAAGCACTTGAGTATATCCAAAAGGATGAATATGTAGAGGTAACTCCGCAATCAATCCGAATGCGTAAAATCTATTTGGATGAGAATACTCGAAAAAGAATGGCTAACGCTGAGGCTGCTCTGTAACAGGTAAAACATCCGC
>JABSPG010000500.1 GCA_013214445.1 Ekhidna sp.
AGGTGCTTGCTACCATTAAGTTGATAGATATTGAAGAGAGATACGACCTGTATTTCTCTAGATTCTTTGGATTGTACTTTGCTAGGTTGGCCAAATGGCTTCATCTAACACCAACCAACGTATCCATAATCAGCTTAATTATCGGAGTGCTTGGAGGAGCACTTTTTTACTATCAGAATACATTTTGGATAGCTTGCCTTGCGGGATTCTTAATTACTTGGGCTGGGGTACTGGATAGTGCTGACGGACAACTAGCTCGAATGACTGGTCAATCTTCGGAGATAGGGAGACAGATTGACGGATTGATCGATAACTTGGTTTTCATTTCTTGTTACATAGGAGGATCGATCTACCTTTTATCGCTATATGACTACTGGATTTTGTTGTTGATGGTTGGCGCAGGATTAGCTCACAGCTACAAGGCTGGCCTTTATGAATTCTATAAATCCGAATATCTCTACTTGGTTGGGAAGTCTGATGGTGGATTAATTCCTCTGACAAGGGAAGAAGTCAAGCCGAATGGAACTAAGTTTTTTCACAAAGTAATTCACTATATCAATCTTGATTATACTGGGAAACAGATAAAATCTACAACAAGATCGGTTGAAGATAGAAAGACGATGCGTCAGCTATCCGAAGAGGTTCCCTCTAAATTTGATCCACTATATGCTAGCCTAAACGCCAAAACACTTTATTGGTGGGCATGGCTGGGCGGAAGCAATACCCATAGAAACGCAATGGTCTTATCCGCATTGCTTGGCCGATTTGATTTGTACCTAGCAGCCAGTCTGATTTGGACACTAGGTTACCTACCACTAAATAATTTTCAAAGAAAATTGGATAAGAAACTACTTAGGGAACTAAGTAGTTAAGCAGTTTTTTGAAGAACTACGTTAATGGAATCATTGACGGTATTCATCTCTCCAATAACGTCATCGTCTATCATGATATCAAATTTATCTTCGATATCCAATACAATATCAACGATGTGAGCAGAGTTAATCATTAAATCATTGATTAAATGATTTTCTTCAGATACTTCGTTATTCATCACTTCCTCAGGAAGGTATGGTTTGATGATGTCTATTAGGTCAGTCTTTACAGTTTCTCTTGTCATACTTCTTTGTATTTCCTTAAAACGAGCGCGCAATTTAAATCACCAAAGCCAAAATTAGCTTTGATAATAGTATTTACTTCTCGTTCTAGGCAAGTGGTTGGAATACAACCCCCAAAAATTTCTGATAAAATTTCAGGATGAATGTTTTCGACATTTAGATTGGGGTGTACGAAATCCTTTTTTAGCTGTAGAACGCTAGCTACTAATTCTACTGAACCAGCCCCTGCAACTGCATGCCCGATCATTGATTTGGGAGTATTTATTAATGGAAAATCCTCTCCAGATCTTCCTAGTGCTGTAACCCAATTTCTAATTTCTGCCGGATCACCCTTAGTAGAGGTCAAATGGCCATTAATCAAGTCAATTTCAGAAGAATCAATCCCCGCAATAGAAATTGCTCTTTTTATACAGTCTACTACCGCTTCAGGGTTTGCAGCAGTCATCGTGCCACCGTTTCTTTGACCTCCGGAGTTTACATGTCCTCCTAGGATTTCTCCATATATTTTAGCACCCCTCGACTTTGCGCTTTCTAAAGTCTCTAACACCAAGGCTCCTGATCCGCCAGAAGGAACAAAACCAGAGGACGAATCACTCATGGGTCGAGAGCCGAAGGATGGGTTCTCATTGCTGTTTGAGCATAAAACTCTCATTGCATCAAAAGCAGCCCATATGTACCTACCGTCACCTTCCGTACTACCACAAAGCATTCTTTTTGCTTTACCTTGTGAGAGATATTCATAACCCATCAAAACTGCCTCTGAGCCTGTGATACATGCTGAAGAGTTGGATTGAATTCTATTTCCCAAACCTAAGACAGAGTTTAGATATGCTGCTCCGCCACTATTCATGCATTCGGAGATAGTTCGTGATCCTAATCTCCTACTTTGTCCATTGTCTATTGGGTATGCTGGAAAATCGCGATTAATAAAACTATCAAAACTTAAGTCTCCTGCCCCAAAGATCATTCCTGAATCATAGTCTGTAGTATCGGTGTTTGGTTCAAGGCCAGCATCCCTCCAAGCCTCAACTCCTGAAAGCATGGCATATAATACTCCCTTATTTGTGAGCTTTTCTGCTAGGAGTCTTGGTAAGTGATCACCAAGATTAATGGAGGACAGTTCTGGAACCCCTCCAATTTGACATTTTAGATTAATCTTATCTAGTTCCTCCCAATGCTTAATGCCTGATTTACCTTTACGGAGTGCTTCTTCGTAGTTATCTAGTCCTATCGCATTAGATGCTACGATCCCCAGTCCAGTGATTACAACTCGATGTTTTTCCAATTATTCCTCAGATTTGACCACCATCCCTGCTAACTCTCCTTTGGCAACCATAGTTCCATCTTCCTTCTCGCAGGTAACAGTGCATTTTAGTTTTCCGAAGCGAAAATAGACTTTTTTTGACTCAACAATAAGTCTGTCGTTTGGTAGAGCTTTTGATAGAAATTCAACGTTTGCACTAGTGAAGGCAGGGAGTATCTTAGATCCTTTCTCAGGTTTTAATAAGAATAATGCTAAGGTAACCAGTCCAATTTGGCACATGATTTCTGTTAAAATCACACCAGGAACAACTGGATTTCCAGGAAAATGACCTTTTAGAAAATATTCATCTTCTTTAATCGTGTAGCTACCCAGTGCCCCTTCTTCGGTCAAGGAATCAATGTTCTCCACAAATAGAAATGGCTCTTGGTAGGGAAGAAAATCAACTATATTTTGGTAAGTGCTCATATAAGGTGCTCCCCTCCATCGACATGAATGAGCGCTCCGTTAATCCATGCAGCTTCTGGTCTTGACAGGAGATAAATGGTGTTTGCAACATCTTCGGGAGTGGTCAATCGATTGTATGGATTTCTTTTTATTGACTCTTCAATTAGTTTTTCTGAATCAGGGATCAACCTCAAGGATGGTGTATTAGTAACACCTGCTTGAATAGTATTTACCGTTATTCCTTTACTTGCTAGTTCTACAGCCAAGTACTTAGACAAAGTTTCTAATGTAGATTTAGCGATAGCAACAGCTCCATATCCTGCCCAAAACTTATCATTCCCTTCTGATGTGAGTGTAATTAAGCGGCCGCCTGTCCCGATCAAACTCTTATCGATTAACCTATCCACCCATAGCTTAAGGTTTGCTCCCATAGCTTCAAACGTAAGGCTTAGATCTTGCATTGAAAGTTGAGACTGGTCCGAGATAAGAGGCTTAAGATTCCCTCTTGAAACAGCATGAAGTACAAGGTCAAAACTGGTTGATAAAGTGTTGCCAAGTTCGTTTAAGAATTCGGTAACTTTTTCATTATTGGTGGCGTCAATGTTGTGACTACTTATGTAGACATTGAACTCTTCGGACA
>JABSPG010000501.1 GCA_013214445.1 Ekhidna sp.
ACCTATAGAAATGCAACTTTGTACTATGCCCTTATGCCAGGTATATGGTTTTCGGCGATCCTAATTTATCTGGGTATGGGATACGCATACCTTTTCTACCTGCCTGTCAAATTGATCATCATTCTGCTGGCACATAGCGAGACCAAATGGGACCGATTTCTCTATCAAAAAAAGTGGTTACATCCTTTGGCATGGGTCGGAGAGCGAACCATATCTACCCCCAGCACGCATTTCGCCCATCACGGACTAACCGCTGAAGATGGCGTTTCAAACCCAAATGGGAACTATGGCAATCTCCTGTTTCTCTGGGATGTCATTTTTGGTACCGCCAAAATCACTAGAAGATACCCTACGCAATTTGGGGCGTGGAATCGAGAGAAAGAGCCATGGTATGTACAGCTACTCTTCCCCTTCATTAGATCCAAAAATCCGAAAAGCGAACTTCATTCCTGGATCACGAAAAATGATTACGACCCCTCCATTGACTTCAAAGAATTTGATAAATAAAGCCGTTTGCGAGTCACTTCCGTAGGTCAATTAAACCGGTATATTTACATATGACCTCTTATGACTACATTATTGTTGGTGCGGGATCTGCGGGATGTGTGCTAGCCAATCGGCTCTCTGCAGATGAATCCGTCAGTGTGTTGCTGATCGAAGCAGGCGCAAAGGATAGCAACCCCCTGATCCATATACCAGGAGGCTATGTAAAGCTCTTTCGATCAGCTGTGGACTGGCAATTCTGGACCGAACCTCAAAAGCATGTAGACAACAGAAAAATCTATCTTCCACGAGGTAAAACGCTTGGTGGCAGCAGTTCCACAAACGCCATGGCCTATGTGCGCGGCAATAAAGCTGATTATGATCATTGGTCTGCTCTAGGAAATGAAGGTTGGGACTATAATGCTGTACTCCCCTATTTCATAAAATCGGAGCACAATGAGCAGTTAGACCAGTTAAACAAGGATTATCACGGCATAGAAGGTCCACTTAATGTTACTTTTGGACAGCATTACCGTACTCCGTTCGCAGACGCCTTCATTGAATCTGGGAAGGCGGTAGGACTTCCTGGCAATAACGATTACAATGGAGCTGAGCAGGAAGGCATTGGTCGGTTTCAATTCACCATCCGCGATGCAAAGAGGCACAGCGGAGCAGGAGCATTCCTAAAACCGGTCATGGAACGAAAGAACCTGACCGTGCTCACCAATGTACTGGTATCAAAAGTGATCATTGAAAATCAGATTGCAAAAGGAGTACAACTCACTACTAGAAATAAGCAAGTGATGTACGCCGCTGACAAAGAAGTAATCCTATCAGCAGGCGCTTTTGGAAGTCCGCAACTATTGATGCTTTCAGGGATCGGAGCAGAAGAAGAACTAAAGACGCATGATATAGCAGTGACTCATAAACTCCCCGGTGTTGGAAAAAACCTGCAAGATCACCTCTTCTACCCTGTCTCCAGCACCTCTAAAAGTAGAGATGGGCTAAATCACGGTGCGAGTATGTGGGGTCAGCTTACGGGAATAATCAAATACGGCCTACAGAAGTCCGGACCCTTTACCATCGGACCATTGGAAGCAGTCGCGTTCTTTAATACAGACGATTTTTCAGCTACCACCAACTTCCAATTTCAGTTTGCTCCGATGCATATTGGATCACAATATGGCAGTGACATCTACAATATCAAATCATTCGTAAATCCAAAAGATGGTTTCACGATTCTACCATCATTGCTACACCCTAAGAGCAGAGGCACTGTCAAGCTGCGAGATAACAAACCAGATACTGCTCCGGTAATCGACCCGAATTTTTTATCTGCGTCAGAAGATATGAAGACCTTGATAAAAGGAGGGAAAATCGCTTATGAGATGATCCATGATAAAGCATTTGATCCATACCGAGATGCAGTAGTTATGCCTCCAAAACCACCCAAATCTGATGATGACTGGGCGGTACACATCAGACAGACAGTCGAAACGATCTATCATCCTGTTGGTACCTGTAAAATGGGGAATGATTCAGAAGCAGTTGTTGACGATGAGTTAAAAGTGCATGGAATTGGCTCACTTAGAGTGGTAGATGCATCTATTATGCCTACGATCATTTCAGGAAACACCAATGCTCCTGTTTACATGATCGCAGAGAAAGCTGCAGACATAATCCTAGGCAATAACTAGTATTTGGCACATCGATAAAAGATGAGATCTGAGACTACTTAGCTGCAGGTAACCAAACTTGGAAAGTGGTTCCGTTTGGCTCTCCATCCAGAATAGAAAGCCTACCCCTATTCTTTTTGATCAGCTCATAACAGAAACTCAGCCCTATCCCAGAACCAGATTCTCCTGCCGTACCGAATGATGACGTAACCAGCTTACCATCCAGTATTCGATTTCTGGTTTCAAGGTCAATTCCTTTTCCATGATCCATGATTGAAATACAAACCTCACTTCCCGCTTTTTTGACTGAAATTTCAATCCTTGATTCGATCGGACTGAACTTGATCGCATTATGAAAAATATTTCTGATGATAACAATGAAGTGATTGATATCCATAAATGCTTTGACACTCGACATGTCAATGCCTAACTCGATGTTCTTCGATTGCAGGCTATCCGCAAATAGATCAACGAGAAAGCGAATCTCCTTTGGGACATCTACTACTTCAGGGTTGACCGTCAGGTTTCCAAGCTGCGATTTTGCCCAGTCAAGCAGGCCATTCATGGTGCTAGTGATCACATCTACCCGATCCTTTACTTTCTCGGCATAAAGCAAGTAGTCCTCCTTATTCATGGAACGGATGATGCTTGGCTCTAACAACCCTTGAACCGAAGCTAATGGAGCTCGTAAATCATGTGCAATTATGGAAAATAATTGGTCCTTTGATTTATTGGAATCGACAAGTGCTTCTTCCTTTTTGCTTAATTCCGCGTTTAGCTGCTCGGCATTTTCAACCGTTTTGAATAGCTTGTTTTTGAAGTTTGCCACAAAGAAGTACACCATGAGGTATGCAGCAAATAGGATCATCATCGAACGTGAGTAGGTTGAAGAATTACCTCCACCATAGAATTCAAATCGTATAAATATCAGCGAAAGAAGGACAACAAAATTTATAAGGACTCCCAAATATTGCGGTAAACCTCTAAGCAAAATAATCGTCGAAATGGCTCCAGGAATAAAGAGGTACTCGACCCCATTTTGCCTGCCCTCTAAAATCGTATGATAGGTGCCCATGAACAAAGTGATATGGAAACCCAGCAAAAAGAGATAAACAGCAAGACTATACCTACCAGACCTATTTAAGAGTAGCACAGGCAAACCGATCAGTAGTATTGCCGAAAGATCGATGATAATCCCTATGTAATTTTGGAAGATCAGATTGATAAAAACCAGAATACCAGCTATGCCAATACACAGAACAGCCAACTGATTCACTATTTGGATCTTAAAAGCAGTGTAGG
>JABSPG010000502.1 GCA_013214445.1 Ekhidna sp.
AGAGATCATGTGAATCATACCGAACTAACCCTCTTTTCGCTGGCAAATACTTTTTGATATTCCAACATGCCAATGCATGATCTCTTTTCAAATTTGGATTGTCCCTTAAAAATTCATCGATATATGCATTCATCACATTAAAATCGGATTTGTCCATTTTTCTTCCGCGTTTGATATCTGCTTGAATATTAGGATATTCATTGACCACATCTTCTAACGTTTTACCCATATTTTTCTTTACCCAATCCATGAATTCTGCACTGCATACAAAACCATCGATGTTCACTTTCATAAAGCTTCTGAAATTTGAACCGAAGGTGACCGAATCAGTAAGCTCAGTTTGAGGTGTCAGTTTCTCTTTCGCCCAATTAAATTTGGATGAAGGCTTAGCTGATTTGACTTCCTCCTTGACTCCACTCATGTGATTCATAATCCGCTGACGCAATACATTTTTTCTTCCATTAGCTGGAATCTCCAAGTCTTTGCACAAAGCAACTAATTCCTCTTTCATCCAGTACCAATTATCAAATTCTTCCGCAGAACTTATATCTTCAAAATTTGGTCTCACAGTCATGATCTTAGTGGTTTTTACTTTTCATGAAGGAAATCAATTAGTGACAGTGCATACTGCAATAGCTTGCCGTCATCTTGATCATTGGATAGCAGGACAACACCGCTTTCTATCTCGGGAGCAATTAAGACAATACTGCTAGATCCGTAGGTACCTCCGGTGTGAAAATTCAGTGTGAGGTTGTTCCGCTCATAAATCCCCCATCCCAAGCCAACTCCTTCATCGGTACTCAATTGATTGCTAAGTATTGATGATACAAATGCTTTATCATCTCCCTCTGGATTAAGATAAACGCCCATGAATGACAGCATATCTGAAAGTGAAGTTTTGATACCCCCAGCACCCCTCATGTCGCCCAGATTTATTAGTGGCATTACTTCACCACCTCGATGTGGAATGGCTAAATCAATTGCATGCTTTTCAGGGAGGGAAAGATAGGTCTGCTTTAGATCCAAGGACCCTGTGATGTATTTTTCAAAAAGTCTGTCGAAAGAGTTGTCTGCGGCGACTGCCATAGCATAGCTTAAAATCCCCATCCCAAAATTCGAGTATTGAATACGCCCATAATTTGATAGGGAATCCAATCCAGCAAGTAAATCGAGCATGAAATCGTAGTTGAATAATGCATAGGGATCATCTTCGTTGAAGCCAGGTAGAGCTTGCAAGCTTGCAGTGTTGTCAAAAGTGGGGAGGCCAGCGGTGTGTGTAGCGAGATTTTTTAAAGTAATCTCACTTGATCCAACAAATAGGCTGTCTCCGATCACTTCGCTAAGCAGATCGTCTCGGCTGAGCAAATTAGACTTCTCCAATTCTGCTAAAATATGTGTCGTGAAGAGCTTAGAGATAGATCCAATTTCAAACAAAGTTGAGCTATCCACATCATCTATTCCTGGATAGTACTTCCCTCCAAAATAATATTGATGTGCATGCCCATGATCAATGACTCCTATTGCCAATCCATGCTTTTGGGTGTCTAAAAAATACTCCGCTTCAATGCTATCAACTAGTTGATTTAGACCCTCTTGTGTTCTTTGGCTAAAGGATGCTTTCACGATCAGTAAAAACACAAAAGCATTTAGATATTTCACCATTTTACCTTTTCTCTCCATAAAGATGTTTGACAGATAAGTCTTGGGGACAGAAAGGCTAAATCAGTGTTATTTTTCAGTCAATATGGACTAAAGAACCTGATTAGATGAGACGAATTTCTTGTAATCCTTTGGATTCATAAAAAACTGAGCTTTGAAACTTCTTGTGAAATAGGACAAGTTCGTATAACCCACAGCGTACGCCGCTTGCGCTACACTTTCACCCAACTCCATCAGTTGTTTTGCTTTCCAAAGCTTTTTTTGTTTCACATATTGCATTGGGCTTATTCCATATACAACCTTAAACTCTCTTCGATATTTGGATGAACTCATATTTGTTTGAGCTACCAGCATATCTAAGGTTATGGATTCATCAACATGTCCTTCAATATAGTTTGTCGTTTCCATGATCTCATGTAGATCTTTTTCCAAACTCAGCTTCACTGGGAGTTTTTCTACCTTAAATTCTGCAAGACACAGTGAAATGATCTTTAGTACCATACCATGGAGCATAGAATTACTAACATCCGTTTCAAGAGCCGACTGCTGTAACTCTTCCACCTCCCTTGCCAACTTATGAGAAATCTCACGGAAAAGATGAAAAGCTGATCTATCCTTCAATAGACCTTTTAGCCTCGAATTCCTTTCGTCTACTATATTCAGGACCTCTTCTCTATCAATAAAAACAGCCACTTGCCTGTATGTTTCCTTGCCATGAAAGTCTGCATACGAGTGCACTAAATCTGTACTCAAGAACACACCATAAATAAGATGGGAAGGACCTGTGCCCCCAGGGAAAGACAATGGTGCGCTTTCAGAAAAATGAAAGTCAAAAATCAATAGATCTTTATCATTTTTAAGTCTCTCTACACGAGCGGATTCTGTAAGAGCAAACTTGCTTACCATGCAAGATGTAGAATCTGTAAATTGGATGGGTTTGATACGAGAAAATGCCAGTTCACTTTTGTGAACATACACACCACCTTCCATGTGGTAATCCAGCTGCTGACTTAGTTGCTTGAATATTTGAGGGGCATGATCCAATTCATAACTCACATGTATCATCTAAAAACGGTCTGACTTTAAAAGATTAACTTAAGTAAAATCTAAAGGTTGCCCAGGTGAGGTCTTAGATTATAACATGAGACCTTTTCAGAGAATTACATCGCCTCCAGTATTTCAATAAGGCTTAAAAGAGACCTCCTTTGTTAAAAACTCACTCGTTTGATCGTACCGCTCTGATTGTTAAATAACTAACGCTTGATTCCATTAAGACTCACAACACCTCACTCTTAATGACCATCATTTTTTGTCGAGACATGTCATGCATTGTATCAGGGATACTGCCGATACCCAGACCACTCTCGTCACGCCCAGCAAAAGGCATCCAATCGACCCTAAAAGCTGTGTGATCATTAACCATAACACCCGCTGCATTTAGTCGATGCACAGCGTCCATGGCTTTATCAATGTGTTTTGTGAAGATCGATGCATGAAAATGATACGGGATGTCGTTGGCTTGCTCAATAGCCTTATGCATATCCGAGTAGCTGTAAATACATACAACTGGACCAAAGATCTCCGATTGTGATACCTTGGCATCTATTGGAGGATTTAGTAGCAAGGTAGGTTCATAGCAAGTTTCAGAAATACGTTTCCCACCGCATAGTACGGTGGCGCCCTTCTCCACTGCCTCGTTCACCCATGATTCCACTCGATCTACTTCTTTTGGTAAAATCAACGGACCTGCCTCCGTCTTTTCATCTAGCGGATCGCCTGTGGTAATTGCTTCCGC
>JABSPG010000503.1 GCA_013214445.1 Ekhidna sp.
CATTGAATGGTAGATTCCTTCTTTGTATTCATCTGTAGCCATTGACCCTTCTGTACCATAAAGCTCATTCGATTCGCTTGCCCACCCGGTTTCACCTATATGTATGGGTTTCTTGGGTGCTATTGCATCTACATAGTCCTTTACACTTTGGTATTGACCCTTAGAGTATTCAATCGCTCTTTTCATTATTCGATTGATTTGATCCTTCTTGCTAAGCGTGTCTTCTTCAGGCATTACTCCCCAAAAAATGGGATTATAGTGTGTGTCGTGCATAGGGTAGGTATGCATACTTACAAAGTCTACCGCCTTGATCAATTTGTTGAGGTCCTCTACATGATACTCTTCGTCTCCGCCACCCCATGATGCAAAATTGTCCGAGCTGGTAATCCAAAGGTCCTTGTCAATTCCGCCCTTTTGCTTAAGTTCTTGCAGGTGATTTACCCACTTCAAAATCACCCAAGGCTGTACAAAATAAGAAGCAGCCCATTTAACCATAGCTTCATTGCCAACGGCTATAACCTTGACGATTCCCGGATATTCATTTGCTAGTTTGACAGCTCTTTCTATTTCAGCTTCATTCTGCGGACTTTCTTCTTCATGATCAGGAGGGAGTTCTGTCCAAGCGTTCAGACAATCAATCCAAGCTCCCAGCATAACATACATTTCAAAAGAAGGATCTTCCTTTTGTAATTCATCAATAGCTTTTAGCACATTGGAAGCATGGGCAAGCTGCACATTATAGGTTCTCAGCACTTTAATCCCCATTGCCGAAAGTATGCGCATGTCTTCTTTTAAGTCAGTGATGCTGGGTTGGATATTTCTCGTGGTATCCCTGTAACCACCATAAGAAATAGCTCTATATTCAGGATTTCCTAAGATATCCTTTGCTGTTATCTTCTTTGACTGCATTTGTTTTTCAGTTTTTTCCTTAGCACAAGACAAAACAATTGTCGTTATCGTGATCCATACTAAAATGCTTTGCCTAAATCTCATTGTCTTACTTTAAATCGTTTTTGTCAATAAATACATGGATCTGGTGTACCTGACCTGTTCTACTGAACAAATCTGTACTGGTTTTTGGGTCCAGGGTGCTAGAGTTAAATGATTGTTTACTGCCATCAGTCTTTGTAACCTCTATCTGATATGCATCTGCTATTTGATAGATGATGGGAACCTGGCAATAGGTAAATGCAAGACAGTCTTTTTCGACTGTCAATTTATTTTCGTTCTGATTCACCGAAACATAGGTGAATTCTTCGGCTGTTTCTAAGAATTCTTCTTTTCGTAGAAGGCATGGATAAAATTTAATTTGTCCATTCTGTACCGTGACACCAAGTTCACCAACTCGGCTCAGAATATCTTCCTTTACTTGACCTGTCATACCGGGCTGTTGAGCCCCTTTGCCGTATGGAGTATGTGAATAAGGATCGATAGGGAATGCACCATACAAATCTGGAGACTTATTGACACCTATCCCTTCGTTAATTTCATAGTAATGCTCCAAGTGTTTCCCCACGATTTCTGGGGAGGCTCCTTTGAGAACTGCATTTAACGAGCATTCTTTAGTTGCAAGTAGCAGCTTAGAAACCATGTGCCAGTAAATGCTACCCAATCCCTCGAAACCAAAGAATGTTCCGGATCTTCCGGTAAATGCTTTGTGATTAAAGACTTCTTCGAAAATCTTCAGCACCAAATCGTGATCACTTTCTGCTAAGGATGCATAAGGTGAATCCGATAGTTTGTTTAGAGCCTCTTCTACGTCGTTTGCATTTCGGAAAGCCCCATTGAAATGGTATCCTCCGTTTATGTTTTTTACAACAAGTCTTGTATCACCTTTCTGAACCATCTCTGTCAATAGTTTCGATGATTCAATGCTCGTGGCAGGTACCACGTTCTTTTCAAGGAAGCCAGGAAGTTCTTTGTTAGGATAAAGTAGATAACTGTATTGATCTGGTCGAAACAGCTTGCTACCTTTCATTGCATCGAGTACTTCTAAGCTTTGATCTGGAGTAAGATATCCTGAGCTAAGTACACCCACTTGGCCTTCCAGCATTTCGCTGAGATAACCAATGCTTGCTTCAGCTTCACCGTCAATGCTCATCAGATTATAGGCATGGTACATTCCATCCGTTCTCCTATTTGCATCGATGGAGTGATCAAGAAAATCAAGTACCAAGTGGCAGAAAGAACTTAGTTCGTTGAGTTTGATTTTTCTTTTTCCTCCCGTAAACGAGCTATCATAGATTAGTTCTCTGTAGCTGCTTGCTGCTGATCCAAGACTATCCAATATTTCTCTCCTCGTTG
Source organism: Ekhidna sp. (assembly GCA_013214445.1). Taxonomy (GTDB): domain Bacteria; phylum Bacteroidota; class Bacteroidia; order Cytophagales; family Cyclobacteriaceae; genus Ekhidna. The sequence continues at coordinate 2,305 of JABSPG010000503.1, forward strand.
AGTTGGATATTGTACCTGTAAGGACTTTTCGATTGTTGCTAAAGACTTCTTTTACCTCATTGTAATAGTCAAGTAGCTCAATGGAAATGGCAACTTCCTCGTCTGAGGAATCTTTTTCAATTAACTCTTGAAGGAAGTTTACGAATCTTCTTAGGTAGTATAGCGTGACCATTGAAACCCCATTGCCAACCAATGCATTATTGGCGTCATTCCATTCTGGTCGTTGAGTATTTAGCCAAATTCCTCCTTCGGGAACAAAGTTTGAAAGCTTAGCAAGTGCGGTTGCTAGAATTTTTTCAATGAAGTTTACTTTGTAGATGGCTGAGTTAGCTGATCCTAGTAAAGCTCCATCAGCACCTCTCGCTTCTCTTTCCTTGCGTATTGCTAAGTCCGATTCTTCATCAAAGATGATGGTGTCTTTTGGATCTTTTAGGATTTCAGAATGCTCTTTGATGCGGTAGGGGACATTTGCATAAACGAAAATATCTTCTGAAAAATACTCCTTGAGTTTAGCAGGGAAGTGGTCCTCAATGATTTCCAAAAACTTTTGAAGATAGATGATCTGATGGTCTCCCCAGTACCCAATATAGGACCATGGATCATCTGGTTCGATGGTTTCCCAGTCAAAACCATCCTTGGTGACTCGATAAGGGTTGTAGCCGTCAAATGTGCTTGCATTCAAGAACTTAGCAATCATACCCTCGATAAATTCAGGGTAGGAGAGGGCAAGAGCCTCCCAGTTTTGAAATATATCTCTCCAGTTTCCTTGATAGTCTAAAATCTTAGAACCGTCTACCTCGCTTCTTGTATTGATTGAGAACTGATTCCATGGACGGCTAGGGTCGCCATGACGTCTACTAAATTTAAGAGGAAGGTATTCTACCGACAGCCTTTTGAAGTCCACGTTTTCACTTGCCGCAGCTGCAGACAATAACTTGTTATACGTGAATATTTCTGGCAGTGTATCAAGGGTTTCTTTGATTGCACCTATGATGTCATGATTGGCATTTTTGAGGTATTTCTCGAAATCCCACTTTTCAATTTGATAGTTCTCGTCAAAGATTCCGCCCCTCATTATATTGAAAAGGGTATTGGAATAGTGCCTCGCGTTTCTTTTTTTGTCTGAAGTGAGCTGTAGA
>JABSPG010000504.1 GCA_013214445.1 Ekhidna sp.
AGATTCTCATCTTGACACTACGTTTACTTCATTAGGCTTTAATGCAGTGGGTAGGGAAGCGATCGTGAAAGAGATTTATCGATTAAAGGGAGACTCACTCACTTTTGAAGAATTCTTAGAAATCGATGCGACAAATAGGTGAATCTTTGCAGTAGTTGATTAAAGCATCAATACCGAAGGAATTCTAGTCCAAGATAGCATTGACGATTCATAGGTTCTTCTAACTCAGTGCTTGTTCTATTCTTCATTTTGTTGGATCATATCTAGGGCATTGGTGCACTTTGCTTCTAGAACTTTTTCTCTTCCCAGCATTTCATTCATAAGCATTTGAAGAATAATCAAGTTTTCATCTACCAGTTCTTTTTTGTGCATTTCTCGGGAGCTTAGAAAATCTAGCAGTGCCCAGATGCTTTTTTCAACTAGTTCTTGTTGTTTATACACGCCAAATAGGATCTGCGATTCCTCCAAGGAGATACGATTGGTAATCTTGTCTTCCTTAGCTACCGTCCAGGCAATGTTTTGCAACTGACCCAGATAAAATCCTCTTGGGGCAATTTCTCTTAAGACATTAAAAAAATTGTCTTCAAGCGTTTGTTTTTCAGCAGTTCCATCTTCGCTAGATTGAATTAGCCTTGCCATTACCTCTTCATGATAGCTGATTGCTTCTTCTAGCATTTTTTTATTCGTCTCTATTTCACTCTTCACATTTTGCATGATGAGCACTGTTTTTTCAGCCTCATTTTTACCCTTGTTCCACTCATTGATAAATAGCGCGCTGAATACACTAAAAATGATCATCGCTGATTCCAGTATTGCTTTTGACCAAAATGATCTTCGTTCTGCCATAGGTTTAGTTTTAGATAAAAGCTGACCATTCGTGATTTTTAGTTATTCAGCTTAGAACTTAAAAGTAGGAAGTCATTTCCAATTGTTCGTGGAAGCCCGATTATACGGTCTGATAAGTATTTGGTGATTTTTAAGACATCTTCCTAAAAATTGAATGCAGTGGATCATTTGAACTGCCCCAAGCATCATTTTTGGATTTTTAAAACATTTATTCGACAAATACGATTAATATATTAAATTCGTATTTGTCGAATAAATATCATATCTACATGAAAGGAACAAATCTGGGAGAGCTCGAGGAAATCATTTTGTTGGTTGTGGCCAATCTGTATGACAATGCTTATGGCATTCTCATCAAAAATGAAATCGAAGAGAAGTGCAACAGAAGCATATCCATAAGCACCATTCACAACGTGTTACAGAGGCTGCAAGAGAAGGGCTTTTTGTCTTCTAGATACAGTGAGCCTACAAAGGAAAGGGGAGGGAAGCGGAAGCTGCTCTTTAAGGTGACTGCTGATGGCCAAGTGACACTTGAGAAATCAAAAGAGATGAGAGAAAGGCTTTGGTCGGGTATTCCAAAGATGGCCTTCAAATGAAAGAGGTCAATCCTCCAAAGCTAGGTATTTTCCTGATCAAGAGCTTTTTTGATGAATTTCTGCAAGAGGCTATCGAAGGGGATCTGTATGAACTGTTCATCGAGGACTATGAACAGAAAGGTCGATCCTTCGCCCGGAGAAGGTACCTATTCAATGTATTCATGTGCCTCAGGCACTACCGACTTAGAAACTCAAATAAATCAAATCAAATGGGACTATTTAGCAATTACCTCAAGATCGCTTTTAGGGACTTGAAACGACACAAGTTATTCACAGCGATCAACCTATTCGGACTAATAGCAGGGTTCACTGTTTCGCTGTTCATGCTCGAGTATGTGCTGCACGAACTGAGCTTTGATCGATTCCATAGCAAGGGGGAGCAGATCTATCGTGTCGTACATAAACGGTATCGCAATGGAGAGTTGATTCAACACAGCAACATTACCATGCCGCCGATTGGTCGGATGATGAAGAACGATTTTCCAGAGGTACTTGAATCAACCCGTATGTTCCCTGATTGGGCACACATAGAAGTGGGGGATCGGGTACTACGTGCGGAGCATGTGCTGGCAGTAGATGAGCATTTCCTTTCGATTCTTGATTTTGAAGTGCTCTATGGAGACAAGTCCAAGGAAAATTTGAATGACGCCTATGAGGTAGTGCTGACAGAGTCCTTTGCGAAGCGATTGGTCAGTAAAGGTGAAACCCTGGAAAGCTTGATTAACAAGACCTTCAAGCTAAATGGTGACTGGCTGTCAAAGGTGACTGCCATCGTGAAAGATCCACCGACCAATTCCCAGTTGAAGTTTGACCTATTGGTCTCTTTTGCATCTTACATTGATCAATGGGGAGAGGAAGCGGATAATAGCATGACCTGGTCGGATTACTATCACTACTTGCTAGTGGATGAACAAGCAGATATTGAGGCGCTGAATCAAAAAGTGGCAGCTTTTGGAGGCAGGTATTATGCAGAGGAAATTGCGTCAGGATTGAACGAAGAGTTTTATCTCCAACCATTCCTAGGCTCGCATCTTGGACCGTACTACGAGTACGATATCGCAGAGGTAGTCGATGGTAAGGTGGTTTGGATGATGTTGGGCATTGCCATCCTGTTGGTCTTTGTGGCATGGGTCAATTTTATTAACCTTTCCACCAGTCGAGTATTGCAGAAAGCAAAGGAGGTAGGTGTTCGAAAATCTCTAGGTGCGACGAGAAGGCAAATTGTGACTCAGGTATCGATCGAATCACTGGTATTAAATGTCGGATCGTTGATCCTCTCGTTTTTACTCTGCTTCATTCTGCAGCCATACTTCAATAAGTATCTTGGGTTGTCGCTTTCCATCAATGACCTGGTATACGCTCAGGTATGGGGCCTTCCTTTCTTAGCGCTTTTCCTTACTGGCTTTGTTTTGTTAGCACTAGTACTGTCTTTTTATCCTGGAGCGATCATTGCAGCTTTCAGATTGCAAGACGTGGTGAAAGGCACCTACAAAGCGAGAGGCGAGGTGAAAGGATTCAATCATGCCTTGGTCGTTTTTCAGTACTGTGTTTCCTTGTTATTGATCGTAGGAGCAATTGTGGTAGGTCGTCAGGTCAGCTTTATGATGGATAAGGATCTTGGCGTAGATATAGACCAGACCATGTCAATCTATGGCCCGGACTTAACGCGATGGGATAGCACGTTTATTCCCAGAACCGAGCGATTGAAAAATGAAATTTCCGCTTTTTCTGGAGTAACGCAAGTTACCGCAACCAACAGATCCACTGGGAGGAACATGGGGGTAATTGCGGGTATTCGATCTTCCGTAGATGCTGAAAAATTCAAAATCACTTGTAATACCATCAACATCCACCATGACTTTTCGGAGACCATGGGGCTTGAAATTTTAGCTGGGAGGGATTTTGATCGTACGGATCACCACAACCATTGGCGCGATGTAAACAACATCATGATCAATGAGTCGGCCCTTGATTTATTCGGTTTTGAATCTGCCGAGCAGG
>JABSPG010000505.1 GCA_013214445.1 Ekhidna sp.
GGTGAAGGCCCTATGAATATCAGTCCCTCATCTGTCACACGCTTAGCAAACGAAGCGTTTTCAGAGAGGAAACCATAACCAGGATGTATCGCGTCTGCGCCTGTCAATTTACATGCTTCAATGATCTTATCCTGTACTAGATAAGACTCAGAGGCAGCAGCAGGCCCAATATTTACCGCCTCGTCTGCATAAGCTGCATGCGGTAATAGTTTATCAGCATCGCTGTAAACCGCAACTGTCTTGATGCCGAGTTCCTTTGCAGATCGCATAACTCTGATGGCTATTTCTCCTCGATTGGCTACTAATATTTTCTTTATTGACATAATTTCATTCGTTAACGCAAGTTTATTGAAAAGGCGACATTCAATATATGTGTATTCCTGCTAAATTTGCGTCTTGTTTTAAAAAGGAGAAAGCAATTAAATGGATTTATTCGAAAAACTGCTCAGTGATAAGGGTGCTTTAGGACAATATTCTTTTCTAGATCAAGATGTTAATTACTACTTCTTCCCCAAGCTGGAAGGAGAGATACAACCAAGAATGAAATTTAAGGGCAAAGAAGTTCTTGCCTGGAGTTTAAATAATTATTTAGGATTAGCAAACCACCCGGACATCAGAAAGGCCGATACCGAAGCTACAGAAAGATGGGGGTTGGGTTACCCGATGGGTGCTCGAATGATGACTGGTAATTCTGACTACCACGATCAATTAGAACAGGAACTTGCTGATTTTGTAAGCAAACCCACGGGGATGCTGCTCAACTATGGCTATCAGGGAATCATGTCTGTCATTGACGCATTGGTGGATAGGAAAGATGTGGTTGTCTATGATGCAGAATGCCATGCGTGCATTATTGACGCACTTCGAATGCACCTTGGAAAGCGTTTTGTTTTTCCTCATAATGATATTGAAAATTGTGCTAAACAGCTGAAAAGAGCAGAAAAGCTTGCTGAGGAGCAGGGAGGTGGTGTACTTGTGATTACGGAAGGGGTATTTGGAATGAGTGGAAATACCGGGAAGTTAGATCAAATCGTTGCTTTGAAAGAACATCACAATTTCAGGCTACTAGTCGATGATGCCCACGGTTTCGGTACCATGGGTAGTACTGGAGCTGGAGCTGGAGAACATTATAATTGTCAGGACGGTATCGATATTTACTTTTCGACATTCGCAAAGTCTATGGCTAGCATTGGTGCGTTCATTGCTGGAGAGAAGGCTATTATTGATCACTTGAGATATAAGGTTAGGTCTCAAATCTTTGCTAAGTCCTTACCAATGCCATTAGTAATTGGTGCTTTGAAGAGGTTGGAGATGCTGCGAACAATGCCTGAACTAAGAGAGAAGCTTTGGACTGTAGTTAATGCTTTGCAGAATGGATTCAAAGAGAGAGGCTTTAATATAGGTGAAACTGATTCGCCTGTAACGCCTGTCGTTATGAATGGAGATGTGATCGAAGCATGTAATATGGTTGTAGATCTCAGAGAAAATTATAAAATTTTCTGTTCGATGGTAGTCTATCCTGTCATCCCAAAAGGGATGGTTATTTTGAGAATTATCCCGACAGCAATGCACACATTGGAGGATGTAGAAGAGACGTTAAATGCATTTGAAGAAATAAAAGTAAAGCTGGATAGTGGGGAGTATAAAAAGGCTGGAGTAGAAGGAGCAACAATGCTTGCTAGTTCTTAATATTTCTAGCAAAACATGTGTTTATTTACGAATTTGGGCTATATTGCCGCCACATTTAAAATTTATCGATAACCTTAATTACCTTATAACATGAAAAGATTTGAAGAACTAAAGTCTATGGTTGAAGCTCTTGAAGCAGATTTCGAAAAGTTCTACGATAAGAAGAATAATGCAGCTGGTACTCGCGTAAGAAAAGGTATGCAGGACATGAAGAATTTAGCTCAAGAAATCAGACTTGAAGTTCAAGAGATCAAGAACCAAGGATAATCGATTACATTGATCCGAGAAAGAAATTAGGGAGTCAGATGACTCCCTTTTTTTGTGCTTATTCTCTTTCGAGAATTTCCTGAAATAGCTCCTCAAAGTTATTGTCTGCTTTTAGGTAGTTATAGTCACTCCAAAATTCTTCAGTGTTTTTAGTGACCTGTCGTTCTAAGATTTGCTTGGAGGCGAGTTCTTCTTTAGGAGGAAGTATAATTTGCTTCTTTTTTATTTCGGTTACCACAAAATCTGAAACAAACGTGACAGGTCGCACTATGTCTCCTTCGTTTCTTCTCATCGTCCATTCAATGTTGTACTTAGCATGACTCAGGTACCACTTTCCATCTACCAACTGGTAGTTCATTTCATTTTGATAAGAGTCCATTGTACTCTTTCCAAGACCAGCCACGAGAGCTGCCATACTTAGGCTCCCAAAGACCCGTTTTGGTTTATCGGAACTGATTAATCTGGTAAATGCAATTTTGACAAATGCCAGAGATTCCGTGTCTAACAAAATTTCACCTTCGAATCTATTTTCAGAAGATTTCCCTTTTGGCGAAAAACTTACTACATAAACTGCTCTGTCTTTGTAAGTAGTGACATTTGTGATCTTGTACCTATGCTTCTTAACCACTGATCGATCTAATATCGGATGTTCTTTGAGTAATGAACTCATAAACAAGGTAGGAGGGGTCACCCCGATCTGCATACCGCCAATATCAGCAAAAAAGGAGGTGTCTCGTGCAACTCTACCTCTAAGTATTTTCATTGCATTTTCTTCCTTTCCTGACAAGCCTGTTCGAAACATATCAAATGCGTATTCTGTCATTTGAACAAATATTTCTTCTTTATCTTGAATGGATGCCCTCCAAAATGCTCTGAGTTGCATCTCTTTTTGATCATGATTTCTGGGGATTGCTGCAATAGCTTCTTCAATGATTGATTGTTCTTTGGTCGTCACAACAAGGTCTGGCAACTGAGTTGCCGTCGACTTTAGTTTGAAAACAACCTCTTGTTCCTGATCAATAGAAGCAACCTGTAATGATTCCAGAGAATATCCTAGGTAGGAGGCTGATAGGTCTTCGGCGGCATATTTGGACGGAATGAGCAATGTGAATTCTCCATTTAGATTAGCAACTGTGCCGTAGCTAGTGTTAAAAATGCCTATATGTGCAAAAGCTAGAGGCTCATTTGTGGTATGATCTACTACCTTTCCTGCAATTCGGATAGTCTCTTGTGCAAATCCAGTATGATAGGCAGCTACAAAAAGTAGGATTGAAAAAATCTTAGACATGACTTTCAGCTATGCTTACTACACAGTAATGCGAATAAGCCCCTATTGGTTGCATTACTAGCGGAAGAAAAGAACAATTATTCTAAATTTGATTGTTTGCTGTTTGTAGTTGCGCCTTCGCCGCAGGATGATCCCATGGAGGTGGACACGACACCCGTCGCCGCGCCCTCTGCGACCGAGTCACCTGCCGC
>JABSPG010000506.1 GCA_013214445.1 Ekhidna sp.
CTGCCAGACCATGGATCAAGCCTACTCCATATGCTACCTGATGTCCCGATTTTGCTTGGTGGTTCGGATGATTAGCTCTTAGAAGCTTTCTTATCCTTAAAAACCCAAGTGCAATAAGCAAAACTCCTACTACACCTTCTAGGTAACTGAACAGCGCTTCATTCACCAGAAGTTTGCCTAATATGATCACCCCACCAATAACCAATACGGTAGAAGTATGACCCAGACCCCAATAGATTCCATCTTTTATTGCTAGACGAGTTCGGGTTCTATGGGTAACTATATTACTGATAGCTATTAAATGATCTGCCTCAAAAGCATGCGTAAAACCTATTCCTAATGCAAATAGTAGTGGTAAAATAGTCTCCATCTTAAATGATAAGTTCGTTTAGTAGTACTCGATGATTTCCTGTATCCGCCACTCCTAGCGTAGTATCCTCAGCACAGATTGAAAAAGGCCAATAAAGTGTTGTTTCGGTTCCTTTTGCATTCTGCACATTCTCACTTCCCGTAGCATAGTTTGGCTGACCAAAAAGACCATCGGATACTGGATTGTTTTGTTGAAATAGTTGGTGATGCCACTTTATGCGACTATTTGCTGTATCCATAACGAGCAAACCTTTTTCATAAAAGAAGCTATCATAGCACCAGTTCAATGATTGAGGAGTAGGAGTCAGGTGGTATTGATTTTGACCCAGATCGGCCATCGACTTCTGACCAACAATTTGATCTGGAGGAGTCGACCCAATAGCTTTTTTCCAATCTTTCCAGATAAGGACTCGAAAGCATTGGGTATCTGTAATAGCTAAATTCCCGTCCTCATTGACTCGTACAGAATAAGGCCAAATCGGCTCATTATTCTCATAGTCCCTGCTTTCGAAATCGGGCTTCCCAATGACATGATCGGCAGAAGCAAAATTTTCAGTTGGAATTTGCTTAAAGTACAGTACTCGTCTATTGCCTGTGTCGGCAACCCAGAGCTGATTTCCATCCGAAAAGACCCCATATGGCCAGTACAAGGTCTGTGAACTACACGGCGCATTTAGACCAGTCAAATTCGGCTCATTGGAGTCAAAGCCTTTTTGACCAATGACCACATCGGCGGGCTGTCCATTTTCGGTAGGCATCTCGTTCCAAATCAAGACCCTGTGGTTCCATGCATCTGCTACAATTAGTTTTTCTCCGTCGCTCCAAAGCCCTGATGGGTACTGAAGTGTTGAAGCAGAAACACGATGATTAGCATTCCGTCCTGTTCCTTTCTCTTCTTCCTGTCCTAGTACAACGTCAGGTGGTTCGTGCTCACTAAGTGGTAGTCTGTCCCAAATAAAGACCCTATTTTGACCGGTATCTGAAACAAAGAGTGATCTATTCTTTATCCAAACCCCTCTAGGCGCAAGAAAGGGAGAGTTTGGAGATCCCTTGAACGAAAGAGAAAGCTTAGAAATGGTACTCGGTATATCTAACTGATCTACTAACATATTCTAGGGAGTTGTTCTCCTGGAAGCATACTTACTACCCTACTTCCACCAATAGTACTTTTCATAATCACCTGACCTTGGTGGTTTGAAGTGACTTCCCCAATAACTGTTGCATTTTGACCTTCAGAAAATCCCTGCATGGTCTCCACAATTCTCTGCGAGCTCTCAGGTTTAGCTATCGTAATAAAGAGCCCTTCGTTTGCAACGTATAGCGGATCTAAGCCCAGCATTTCGCAAGCTCCTTCCACCTGCTCATCAATTGGCAGAAGGCTCTGCTTCAGATCGATACCTAACTTCGTACCTTTTGCTAACTCCGATAAGACCGTACCTACTCCACCACGTGTAGGATCACGCATCCATTTGATGTCTTGACCGAACTGACTGACCAAGTGATTGGCCAAGTGATTTAAGCACTGTGAATCAGTTTCGATTTCAGTCTCAAATTCTAGACCATCCCGAATAGACATTATGGCTATTCCATGCTGAGCCATTTGGCCACTCAGTATAATATGGTCACCCACTTCTATTCGATTTTCATCTATATCGGCTTCCGGAAGCACATGACCGATACCTGTCGTGTTTATAAAAAGCTGATCACCTTTTCCTCGATCTACAACTTTTGTATCTCCAGTGACCACCTTAACACCCGCTTGATCAGCCGCTTCTTTGATCGAAACCAACACCTTCCAAAAGTCTTGCATTGTCAGGCCTTCTTCTATGATGAATGCCAAGGAGATGTACTCCGGCTTGGCACCACACATAGCCAAATCATTGACAGTACCATTAATCGCCAAGTCTCCAATATTACCACCCGGAAAAAATATAGGTGACACCACAAAGCTATCGGTAGTCATTGCTACCTGACCCGACATGTTTAGAAAGGCTCCATCATGCTGCTTATCCAAAATATCATTTGCCAGCAGATTAAAAACACCTGCGTCCAGTAGCTTATGTGTGAGTAGTCCTCCACTACCATGGCCTAAGGTGATTGTATCAAAATCAAGCTTTGGCATAGGGCAACTTAATGTCATATTCAGGCTCATACCAATTCCTCCTCCAATTGGTCTGCATTTGCAAAATGATAGTACGCTGCGCAAGCGCCTTCTGAAGAAACCATAGGAGCTCCCAGTGGCTTGGAGGGTGTGCACCCTTTAGCAAACTGACTACACTCATGAGGTTTTTTAAGTCCTCTAAGAACCATCCCGGCAATGCACGATTCACATTCGGTGGCTTTCTCAATCGCAACTGAGAATTTTTTATTCGCATCATACTTCGCCATTTCTGACCTTACCTCATAGCCACTGTTTGGTATCGTTCCAATCCCTCTCCACTCCCGATCAGCAATTCCAAAGACCCCCTGAATCATCTTCTGAGCGGGTAAATTTCCTTCCTCATTGACCATTCTAGTATACTGATTCTCCAGCTTAGCCTCTCCTTTTTCAAGCTGTTCAACGGTCATTAGAATCCCCTGCAAAAGATCTACCGGTTCGAAACCTGTTGCCACGATTGGAACCTTAAACTTTTCTACTAATGGATAGTATTCTTTGAGACCCATGATGGTGCAAACGTGACCTGCAGCTAAGAATCCTTCGATTAAGCATTCTGGATCAGAAAGCACAGCTTCAATTGCAGGTGGGACTAAAACGTGAGATGCGAGTATTGAGTAGTTGGTTAAGCCCGATCGGATAGCATGAATCACTGAGAGTGCATTAGCTGGTGCGGTAGTTTCAAAACCCACTGCGAAAAAGACCACCTCTCTATCTGGGTTTTCTTCCGCTAGCTTGACTGCCTCCAACGGGGAATAGAGTATTCTGATATCGGCTCCATTTGCTTTGGCTTCCAAAAGACTTTTTTCCGAACCAGGTACTCGCAACATATCCCCAAAAGAGCATAGAATCACATTTTTTTCTTCTGCTAAATAAACCGCCTTGTCAATTAAGTTGAGTGG
>JABSPG010000507.1 GCA_013214445.1 Ekhidna sp.
TACTATGCCATTCAATGGGCGAAGTACTTTGGAGCCAATGTAATTGCCACAGCATCTAGCGAGAAAAGTAAAGCAGAATGCGAGCGAGCGGGTGCAGATTTGATTGTTGGACATCCCTCAGATGCCGTCAATGGAGAAATCATGGAATTTACTGGTGGAGGAAAGATCGACCGAGTAGTAGAAGGAGATTTTGGTGCAAATCTTATTCCCGTTTTGGACATTCTCAAGACCAGTGGAACTATAGCTAGTTATTCATCCATGACGGATATGAATCCTTCTATTCCTTTTGTCAGAATGATGTTTATGGATATAACTCTCCGATTAGTTTTGGTTTATGCTATGCCTGATGAAGCAAAGATGGAAGCCATTGAGGACATAACTGAGTTTCTTGCCATGGATCGATTAGATAATCGTGTTGCAGAAACGCATCCTTTAGAAGATATAGCTAAAGCGCATCAAGCGATCGAAAAGGGGAACAATAACGGATCTGTCATTCTTACGATGTAGTCTTTGTCTGATCTAGTTTCTTTATCCGATCACGATCAGGCAATTCAGCATGGCGAACTAGGAGAAGCCCCGAAGTTCGCCATGGATATCTTGTTGGGAGTTGCCAATGCTACTAGAGCTAAAAGGCTGGTATCTATAAAATCAGCACATATTGTTGGTAGTTACTACGGTGGTGAAGCTGACCTTAAAGTCCTACAAAGATTAAATGCTTTAGAGGCAAGAGTGATAGTTCCTACTACGCTTTCTTCTAGTGGGTTAGAACTCTCATCGAAGCAAGAATCAGTTGATTACAGAAAAAATTGCGAAGTAGTAGAAGCTTATCAGAATATGGGATGCCGGGCAGAGCTCACTTGTGCACCCTATCATCTGGAAGAGCTTCCGAGCAGGGGAGACAATGTAGCATGGGCAGAATCTAATGCAGTCCTGTATGCTAATTCGGTTCTAGGCGCTCGCACAAACATGACCGGTCAGTACCTCGATATTTGTGCAGCCATCACAGGAAGGATTCCCGAAGTAGGAATGTATTTGGAAGAGAATCGAAAGGGAACGATAATCATCGACCTATCGCTCTTGCCACAAAGATGGCTGACCAACGATGGATTTTATCCGTTACTTGGATTGTTTCTTGGTATAAATTTAAAGGGAGAAATCCCAATCCTGATTCATGGAAATCAAAATGTATCTGTGGACTATTTAAGATCCCTTGGAACCGGGATAGCCACATCTGGAAATACTCCCATGTTCCATGTTGTAGGGGTCACTCCGGAGGCACAAACTTTAGCTGATTGTCAGGCAAAGAGTGGGTTAGAAATCGTCAAGGTTACGCCTTCGAATATCAGAGCTGCTAAGCAGATGTTGGATAATGGAAATGAGGCACTATCAGCCATCTGCCTAGGTACTCCGCATTTTTCGGTAAGGGAATTTGAAGTCCTGCGTGATTTACTTGGCGGGAGGTCCATTGCTAGAAAAGTTAAAGGACTCATTTCCACTAATCGATATAATAAGTTGCAAATAAAGCAGTCTGGTCTGCTCAACGAAGTGGAGGGTTTAGGTTTTGAAGTAGTGACAGATACCTGTACGTACTATGGATCTACATTAGGCGAAGTAGAAGGGACAGTTCTGACAAATTCTGCTAAGTGGGCATACTATGCGAAAGCTAATCTAGGAGTTGATGCTACTTTTCTCAATATGAAAGAGTGCGTGGAATCCGCTGTTGCTGGAGCATTTGTTCGTGATGAAGCGTTTTGGGATGCAAAATAGCGTTGATCCATTATTTGGGGGACAGGCCGCAGGCAAAGCTTTGGTGCTTGAGGAACCGTTAAGCTTTTGGGGTGGTGTTGACATAAGCACGGGAATGATAGCCGATCCTCACCATCCGCAAAAGGGGAGTTCCCTTGCTGATAAGGTTGTATTCTTACCGGGAACCAAGGGGTCTACAGCTGGCCCTGGTGCGTTACTTGAACTGATCTATGCTGGAAATGGTCCCGCAGCAATTGTGTTGACAGAAGAAGACTCCATTACGGTAATCGCGGGTCTTGTTGCCGCTAGCTCATTTGGAATTACCATGCCTGTTTTCAGGCTCGAAGGCAAACTTGAGAAGGTGGACTCAGACAGATGGATAGAATTGTCGGAAAATGAATTAATTGTCTCTGATTAAAGATATGTAATTACTTCAAGTGGATAGTTAGCCCTCATACATTGAACACTTTTTAGACTTCCTAAGGATACCACTTCTCTAATTTTGGATTGAAATAAAAACCACGTGCTAACTAAATATCTAGTCTCAATCTTTTGCTTCCTGACCTCTGTTGTAGCCATCGGTCAAGAGGAATTTGATTTATGGAAATCAGGAGAAACTCCATATTCTAAGGAGAACGATTTGGTGGAATATGAAAAGGAAATGTGGGGGACTAGGTGCTTGTTTGATATCACTAATCCGACACTAACTATCTATCCAGCCATGGACAAAAGTGCTGGAAAGGCTGTGTTGATCATTCCTGGAGGTGGATATGAAATGGTGGCAATCCAGCATGAAGGCCATGATATTGCCAAGCGACTAGCTGAGAATGGGATTACTGCTTGTGTTCTAAAGTATAGAATCCCTCAACCTGCATCATCCACAGATCCGCACCTTGTTCCCTTGACAGATGCCAGGAAAGCCCTATCTATGCTGCGTGCAAAAGCCGACGCATTTGATTTTGATCCTGAGAAAACGGGAGTAATGGGTTTCTCTGCTGGTAGCCACTTGGCTACTGTAATGGGACTGTGGAAGAGTGATAAGGCTGAGGAAAATCCGAACTTTTCATGTTTAGTTTATGGGATAACAGATCTATCAAATGAGAATAAGAAGTGGCTGGAAGAGTCGCTTTACCATAGGTCTCTGAGTGATGGAGAGGTAGAACAAAACACCTTATTGAATTTGGTAGATGCTCAAACTCCACCTGCATTTTTGGTACATGCGTATGATGATGACGTCTGTTATGTCAGAGAAACAACCATGTATGCCGATAAGCTTCGAGAAAATAATATTGGTATAGAAATGCACTTGTTTGAAACAGGCGGACATGGATTTGGCATGGGAAGGAGATCCGATGGCACGGATCAATGGATGCCTCTATTTATGAATTGGTTAAAAAGATTATAAGCATGTTTTTGACAAGAACGAAAGGGATAGAAAGGATGTACTGGATTACGATACTCTTTGCAGTAGGATGCTGTATGACAGGATGTGGAGATGATGATGTTCCGACAGTAGGTACCATTGGGACCACAACCAATGAAACACTTGTTGTGGATGGGGTGGCCAGATCGTACACGCTTCATGTTCCAAATAATCTACCAGCAAATGCCCCTCTGGTTTTTGTCCTCCATGGTTTTGGAGGTACTCCTGCAGATATTAGTAACTATACTAGGATGAG
>JABSPG010000508.1 GCA_013214445.1 Ekhidna sp.
TGGTTTTCCTATACATACTCCAGAAGCTTGCGATTGGTTGAAAGCGCATTTCTTGAAACAAGTGTCAATAATGGGGAGTGGTACGCTTCCAACTTTGATAAGCCACACGACTTGACTTTTGTCCTAAACAGAAAAACAGGTGTGACCTCTAAGTTTTCAGCAATTTTTACCTACAGCAGTGGCAGGCCAGTTACTTTCCCACAAGCGAAGGTGAGATATTTTGGTCAGGATTTGGCCTACTTTGATTCGAGGAACGAAAGTAGAATACCTGACTATCATCGGTTAGATGTGTCTTATACCTTCAAGGTTGCTAAGAGTCCAAAACTTCTGGCAGGTGATTGGACCTTGAGTGTTTACAATATCTACGCTCGAAATAATGCGTATTCTGTATTTTTTGACGATGTTCCTGGAAGGGCACCTGGTGCGTTCCAGCTTTCTGTCCTCGGAACATTGCTCCCTTCTGTCAGTTATTTCGTAGAGTTTTAGAATGAAGAAGAGTAATTTAATCCTTGGGTCTTTATTTGCAGTTTTGGTAAGTTGTATAACTCCAGTAGAGGTTGAAACGCCCGACGAATTTGATAGTATTTTGGTGGTAGAAGGAAGCATTACGACAGTAGCTCAGGCTCATCGTATTGGCTTATCTCGGTCAGCAAAATATGGTGATATTTTTGAAGGACTAATTCAACCAGAGACAGGAGCTACAGTATCTGTTCGAGATGATTTAGGCAATGTGGTTTTTTTGACGGAGACGTTTGACGGCATTTATGAAACTCCTTCAGATTATAGAGGTGAAGTTGGTGTCAGCTACACGCTGCAGGTAGTAACTTCCACTGGAACAGAATTTAGCTCTTTACCTGAAAGAATTGCTGCTGTTCCTAGGATAGACTCATTATATTTTGAAGAACAAACTATTCAAATTTCTGTGGATGAAAGTATTCAGGGAGCCCAGGTATTTGTGAATATTTCAGATGATGAAGCAGTAGCTAACAATTACTTTTGGTCATATAGTGGTTTTTATAGTGTTCAGACCAATCCGGAGCTGTATATAGATCCAGAAACTGGTACTGTTTCCCCCTTAGATTGTTGTCCTTTTTGCTATCAAAGGGAAAATAGCAGTATCCCGATCATAACCCAAGATGAGGGTCTTAATGGATCTCAGATTAAAGTGCCCATTACATTTATTGAGGATAATGGAGTAAGGTTCAGTGAAAAGTATGTTTTTGTCATCAATCAAGCCTCACTGACAGCTGATGCCTATGATTTTATGCAATTACTAGAGCAGCAATTGACTATAAGCGGAGATATTTTTGATCCACCGCCCGCTACACTTAGAGGTAATATGATTAATCTAACCAATCCAAGAGAAGCTGTAATCGGGTTTTTTAGGGCATCCGATGCTATTAGTGATACTTTAGTTATCAATTCTTTTGATGTTGTTAATCGTGTTCCTCCACCATTGGTTAGAGGAGATTGCAGAACATACACAAGTAATTCGACAATTGATGCACCTTCTTTCTGGTAAAAAGAGGATGAGTAATTAATATTTTATGACTTCAATATTTTCCAAATCGGTATGTTTAAAATAGATAAATTACGTTCTACTGCCTATTTATTCATAGTCTTTATAATTGCTGGATGCATTACCCCGGTGGATGTGGATACCCCAGATAGTTTTGATAGTATTCTAGTTGTAGAAGGAAGTATCACCACTGTTGCGCAGGCACATAGGATTAGTCTATCCCGTTCAGCTAAGTATGGTGATATTTTTCAGGGGTTCATCGAGCCAGAAACAGGTGCTACGGTTTCCGTACGGGATGATCTAGGTAATGTTGTTTTTTTGACCGAAACATTTGACGGCATCTATGAGACTCCTTCAGATTTCCGGGGGACAGTTGGTGTTAGTTATACGCTTCAAGTTGTAACTTCTACTGGAACAGAGTTTAGTTCTCTGCCAGAAAAAATAGCGGAGGTGCCCAAGATAGATTCACTCTATTTTGAGGAGCAGACCATTCAGGTTTCAGTGGATGAAGAGATACAAGGAACTCAGATATTTGTTGATATAACAGACGATGAGTCCGTTGCGAATAATTATTTTTGGTCTCATAGTGGATTCTACAGTGTAAGGACAAATCCTGAGTTAAATATTGATCCAGAAACAGGCGGTATTGTTCCACTCGATTGTTGTCCCTTATGCTATCAAAGTGAAAACAGTAGTACTCCAATTATTGCGCAAGATGAAGGACTGAATGGTTCGCAGATTAAGGTGCCAATAACGTTTATCGAAGATAATGGAGTTAGATTTAGCGAAAAATATGTCTTTATTATAAGGCAAGCCTCCCTAACTACCGATGCTTACGATTTTATGCAATTACTCGAGCAGCAACTGTCTATAAGTGGAGATATTTTTGACCCTCCTCCTGCAACGTTGAGAGGGAATATGATAAATTTGACCAATCCAAGAGAAGCAGTGGTAGGATTCTTTAGAGCTTCTGATGCGATAAGTGATACGTTAGTGATCAGAGGCTCAGACATTGTCAATCGTGTCCTACCTCCTTTGGTTAGGGGCGACTGCCGAACTTATAGAAGTAATTCAACAGTTGATGCACCTGTTTTTTGGTAAACCTCTTGAATAACACAATACTATTATGAAACTATTACTACGCATTTTATCTCAAACTTTGGTATTGCTTATCTCTTTTAATGCTGTAGCCCAAGTAAATCAAGATCAATTTGTCAACTACCAAACAATGAATAATGTGAATGTTGGCAATACAGTACATTTAAGCACTCCTTTTAGGGGTGGTGTCGAAGGGACCAAATACATGTTCGATGAATGGAAAGAAGCCAGATGCATCTTTTTTCGAAATAACCTCAAGTTTAAGACAGAAAAGCTTAATTATAATGTTGCCGATGGCCTATTTGAGGTTGAAGTAGATGACCAGATCCGTGGAATTAATGGTGAGTACGTGCTGTCCTTCGAAGTTGACGAGTCCAGAGAATCAACCCGTAGTTTTACCTCATGTAAAGCTAAAGAATTTAGATCCTTAAGTTTGACTGGGTTCATGGAAACGATTTACTCTGGAGAGGATATTACGTTATATGAGCATGCGTATGTTTATATCAGACCAGCTACTTATAATACTGCCTTGATGGAAGGCGCTACAAAAGAGAAAATTTATATCAAGGGCGAATACTACTTGAAGAGGGATGGAGAAGTTTCTAAGATTGAGAAAAAGAAAGATTTGAACGGACTAGTTGGTGACAAAAAAAAGTTGAAAGGCCTAAAATTCAAGCGGCAAGAGTTGATTGATTTTTTTGCCGACAATCAGCTGTAAATTTCATGAAGCTTGAACATTGGAACCCCAAGATTGGTTATCTTGGGGTTCTTTATTTTTTTCAAAATTTAATTTGATATACGGTA
>JABSPG010000509.1 GCA_013214445.1 Ekhidna sp.
TTTTCATGACTGAAGCCCTTTAATTAAAGTGGCAAGCCATATAGGACAAACACTGTTCGGTAACATCACAGTCGCCGCTGGTGTACAAAGCTTTAAATCAGGCTCTGTTAACTCGGGTGGATTTATTTTTACAAATTCTTGAGGTTTAACTTCTGATTTTTCCAAGTTAAAAAGGTTTCTGTAGCGGTAAAATGTTTTACTGTTAATTTGCTGCTGACGACAAAATTGTGTGATATTCAGATCACTTGCTTCGTGTCTTTCAATAATATTCAACCATTTTTTTCGGTTTGATGCTTTCATCGGTATCCCCTGCTATTAATACTATAGAGAGGTTAACTGATGCGAAAATAATTTAAAATGTGTGGTTTATAAGACGCTTACCTTTAGTGCGCATTGTTGACGTTAGCGGGTTGTTATTATTAAGGTCAGCATTATGATCTTATAGCGGACTAAAACCTTTTGTTTCTATCACGCTTTGGGGCACATAGTGAGTTAGGTTTTATGGCGATTTGTGCTCATCACTAGCTAAAACAGAAATCTTGTAAAAGGCAGGTGTATGAGCATAAAGCGGATGCTCGGTGGTTACAGGTTTAATTTTTCAGCTAGACATTAATTACTGAGTCCACTTTTTTGGGGCAAAACCAACTGACATAGATAGCTAAACTTATTTAGGGAATGGCTGATTGCTGTTAGTCAATTCATTCAATGGCGCTATTTTTATCAAAGAAATGTAAAGTTAAGTAAAATTATTAGGTTTGATGTTAGCAATAAAGTACGGTTCTTACGCGCAATTCTATCCTATTTGTAAATTTATTCTTAGGTGGTTTTAATTTTTTCATATCAATAAAAAAGAAAAGTAATTATGAGTGATTTGAAAACAAGCGGGTTAATCCGCAAGACGATAAAAAAACTGGTACCGTTTATAGGGCTACTTATTTTGGGAGTTAATGTGCATGCTATTCCAGCAGATACTTTTGAAAGTGTCATAGGGGGCGCAATGCCGGTAGAGATGTTTGTTTCTGACACCACAGATGATGCGAAACTTGCGAAGGCGCTGGCGGAGATGAATGCACGGTTTAAGAATGTTGAGCTGGAGCTTTTTGAGTGGCCTAGTGAGTTGCATAATCAACTTGGACAAATAGATAAATTTGCTTTTGTGACGCGGCCTATACAAAGTTCGGGGAAGCTGCCGTTGATTATTTCGTTGCATGGTGGAGGAGTGAGTTTTCAAAACTTGAGTTTGGAAACGCAGCTTGGGATGGATGTGCCGCGGGGCTGGAATTTAGCGGAGCTTGCGGATAAGGAAGTCATGTTTCTTGATCCTAGCATTCACGAAGGTTGGAATCCGGATACCCTTGATAAGATGCTTGATTATGTGTTGGAAAATTTTTCTGATATTGATAAGCATCGTGTGTATGTGATGGGCTACAGTAGAGGGGGGGGCGGTACTTATGATTGGATCCGTCAATCGGGGGATCGTTTTGCGGCGGCGTCGCCTAGTGGTTTTAGTTCGTATAGAGATAACCACGATTTGACGAAGCTTGAGAATTTACCGATTTGGACGGCGGCGGGCAGTGATGATCAGGATCGTGCGGCAAAGGTGAATAATATGGTGGACCAGTTGAGGGCAGCGGGAAATGTGAATATAGAACATACTGTGTATCAAGGGGCGAACCATCATGCGGGGGGCGTAGCAGTGTATAGTGCGGTGGAGTTGGTGGATTGGATGCTAGGGTTTACTCTTGCACACCAACCGGAAGATTGGGTTACAGCAGATCAGATAGACTGGAGGTGGGAGGAAGGCGGAGAACCTACCTTCCCCAACGAAGCCTATGGCCCTGAGGTTTTGGTAGATCCCGACAAATTGCCTTCTGGTGACTCAAACGTAGGTGATAACCAGTTATTTGATGTTTGGGTTCCAGATGGCGTTGGTCCCTTCCCCGTTTATATTCATGCTCATGGTGGAGGTTTTACCGGCGGGAGTAAAAGGAGAATGGTTCTTGCGGGACCGCTGCTTCAGAATGATAATGTGGTTTACGTTAATACAAACTACCGCTTACACGGACAAAGCACTCAAGGTGTAACTGACGCGATAAATGATGGAATTACCCTCGTAGAATACCTTCAAGAAAATGCCGAAAAATACAAAATCAACCCTGATCAGATATTTGTAGGTGGTGGTTCTGCTGGCGGCGTTATGTTCATTGACATTGCTTACAATGAATCAGTATCTGGTATCAAGGGGATGTGGCATTGGAACTTATACCAGAAGGAAGGCCAGCACGTGGACCTGCTAGATCAGGAACTTCTTACAAACGTTCCCCTTCCTGTTGTCCATGCCCATCCCGACCCTTACCCAAGCGACAACTCCCATAGTGCCTTGGACGCGTTTAATCATGCCGAAGCTAATTGGCAAGCCGGAAACGGAGGAACATTTTTTAAAGCAATAAAAGAACATCCATCATCAATTGGTTACGAAGACCCGTATGATCAAATTGAGCAGATATGGATAGATGGCCACTGGGAATTAGATTCAAGAGATGGAACTGATACAGGCGCAAGAATGCCAAACTTGGCAGAATGGATCTACAAAGTAGTCGAAAACAACAATGGAGGTGAGATACCTGATGCAGGTGAAATAAACTTTAGCTCAATTGATTATCTGGTTGCAGAAAATGCAGGTTCAGTACTCATCACTGTCACTCGAACTGAAGGTGAATATGGTGAACTAAAGGTTGACTATACATTACAGGACGGAACTGCAACAGCAACAACAGATTATGAATATCAAGCAAGCACTTTAACTTTTACTGATGGTGAGATATCAAAACAAATCACCATTAATATTGTTGATGATTTAACTTATGAAGGCGATGAAACCTTTAACATTACCTTATCGAATCTAGTGGGTGATGCGACACTTGGAAATCCATCCACAGCAACTGTCACCATCATTGAAGATGACGCGGTACCGCCAGCAGGTGTTTTACAGTTTAGCGATGAAAGCTATTCAGTCAATGAAAGTGCTGGCAGTATAACCATCACTGTTCAACGAATCGATGGTGGTTATGGGGATGTAAGTGTGGATTATTCCGTGACCAATGGCAGCGCGATCAACGGCAATGATTACTCAGTGACTGATGGCACCCTTTATTTCAGTAACGGCGAAATGAGTCAAACCATTAGCATCGATATCACTGATGATACCTTAGATGAAAATACTGAAACTTTTATTGTGATTTTATCTAATCCGATAAGTGCCACATTAGGCAACAATCAAACGGCAAATGTTTCCATAATTGATAATGATGTTCCAGCTAGTAATGACGATGACTCGAATTCATCCAGTGGTGGTTCATTCGGTTATTGGTTGATGATAGCTATGCTCTTGATTGCTCGTCGTCGAATGTTCTATC
>JABSPG010000051.1 GCA_013214445.1 Ekhidna sp.
TGGGTGGCAAGGATGGTCATTGCCGGCTATGAGTACTTGGATGAGAAACCATTTGAAAATGTGTACCTGACGGGGATTGTTCGAGATAAGCAACGCCGTAAGATGTCTAAGTCTTTAGGAAACTCCCCTGACCCATTAGACCTGATTAGGCAGTACGGTGCAGACGGAGTTCGGACGGGTATGCTATTCAGTTCACCTGCTGGCAATGATCTATTGTTTGATGAAAAACTGGTAGAACAGGGAAGGAATTTTTCCAATAAAATATGGAATGCATTCCGGCTAGTTAAAGGATGGGAAAAAAGTAGCTCAGAACAACCCAATACAAATAAGCAAGCAATTCAGTGGTTTGAAAACAAACTGAACAAAGCACTCAAGGACCTGGAAGATCACTTTTCCAAATTCAGAATGTCCGACGCTCTAATGACTGTATACAAGTTGATCTGGAATGATTTCTGTAGTTGGTATTTGGAGTGGATCAAACCGGAATATGGAAAGCCAATAGACGCAGCTACGTTAGATTCTACTATCGAGTTGTTTGAAAAAGTACTGAAGCTTCTTCACCCATTCATGCCTTTTATCACAGAAGAATTATGGCATGAACTGAAAGAACGAAAGGATGGTGACGCGATCATCGTCGCATCATATCCAAAGCCAGAGTCTTTTGATGAAGTATCGCTCAAAGAAGGAGAGCTTTTATTTGAGATTACCTCTGCAATTAGAAACATTCGGAGCTCGAAGGGAATCTCACCAAAGGAAAGTCTAGATTTATTCACTCAATCAAAAAACACTCAAGGGATAAAAGAATCTTTGATAAAGCTGAATAACCTTTCTTCAGTAAGCCAAGAAGAGAAGCCGTCCAACGCCTTTAGTTTTGTTGTGGGTTCTGATGAATTTTTCATTCCAGCGTCAGACAATGTTGACCTTGAAGCAGAGAGAAAGAAAATCGAGGATGAACTCAACTATACCAAGGGTTTTATGAAATCTGTGGAAAAGAAGTTGTCTAATGAAAGGTTTGTGAATAACGCTCCTGAACAAGTGGTAGCAATGGAGAGAAAGAAGTTGGCAGATGCTGAGGCTAAGCTTAAAACACTCGAAGATAGCCTGGCAAGTTTGTAAGTGTTGATGATGTCCTAAAATGCTTCACTGACTCCAAAATAGATCGCGTACTGACCTCCTCTGGCGACACCCAAATCCAGACGGAGGTTCAACTTCTTTTCTGGAATAATCAAGAAACGACCACCCATACCAGCAATGTATTTTAGCTCCTGAAGATTAAAATCTGTGACTTCTTCTGCAACATCCCCTATCCCACCGAATACGGTTATTCCCAATCTCCAGAATAGCGGCCTTCTATACTCAAACTGAGAGTACATCATTTGACTTTCTCTGTATAGACTGGCATTGGTAATACCTCTTAAGCGAGCATCACCCCCAAGCTGGGGCAGTTTGAAGAAAGGAGCTGAAGTTCCTCCTGTAAACTGCGTGCGGATCTGGAAAGCCAGAACATTGTCTTCGTTAAAAATTGTAATGTACTTTCTTGCGTCAAATATTAATGTGCTGAAGTCGAAATCCCCGATTTTATTGACCAGCAGTCGGCTGCTAACAAATATCCCTTTGGTAGGGTATAGCGTGTAATTTCTGGTATCATACCTCATAGCAGGTCCAATACCCAACAGGTTTCCGCCATCAACTCCAACTGGACTGTCGCGCTCCAACAATCCCTCCGCTTCAATTCCTTTTATGCTTGTAAAATGAGCGTCAAATGCTGCACCTAAGAATAGCTTTTCATCGATTGGATGAAGAAAAGTCCCCTCAATTTGAAAAAATCTATTGGTATACTGTTCTGAAATCTCAGGATCAGTGTCGTTTCCTAGGCCAAAATAGGCATCTGGAAAACCGAAGAACCTAACACCCGCATCAATATTCTGGCCTTTTGGAAAGTAATAATCCAGATTAACAACTGCAATCGATTGACGATTCAGTGTATAAACCACATATGGAGTAATCGTTGACTGACGAAGAAACTCGGTAGGAACTAGGCTATTATTCTTTAAAGCCCAGATACCAACCGCGCCGATCTGCAGACTGGTCTCTGGGGCAAAGCTTATAGCAGGAAAGATCGCTACTGAACTTTCATTTACTGTAGAATCCTGTTCTTGAGTAATTCCAATAAATGGAATTAGTAGTAGTAGCCAACAAATTATTCTCAAAAAAACTGGTTCAGTTATGGAACTTCACGCATCTGCAGCTGAGATAATGACTGTCACCCACCCTTGAGTGATAGATATTCTCGTCTCCTTTCTTAAGGGTGATGATACCTGCTGAGTTACTGTCTTTAAGTTCATTATCCCACCAATTCCCATGAACTCCTATTCCTTTGAATGATCCGTCTGGCTGACCAAACCCTCCAAAAAGCATATCCATGTCACTTTCTTTTCCTTCTATCAGGTATTTACCTGAGTGATGCCAACCTCCAAAGAAGTGAAATAAATGCTTCCATTCATGGATTGTAGGCACGTGCCAGCCTTCTGGACAAGCTCTATTTGCTTGTTCGTAGTTATATAGACGTCCAAACTGTCTTCCATATTCTGGAGTGTTGTTGTAAGGTCTTGAACCTTCTACCTCGAACTTTACATTTTCTGCATACCAAGTTCTCTCGATGAACGTACCGTTACTGAGTTCTCGGATAAACGTTATCGTCTTATACTCAGTACCGTCGCGAGGATCGGTATAGGATCCCATTTCGTGGGAAAAATGCTTATTTCTTGCTTCTCGACTTTGAGCATCTAAGGAAGATGCTGTCACCGTAAGCATTGCCAGAAGGGCTAAAAATCTAACTTTCATAACTGTTGCTAATTTGAAAATGAAATTAATGAATAATTCACTGCTAATCTGCCACTTCAACAATCATTTCGATCTCGACGGCAATATTTCGGGGCAATGAACCCATTCCTACGGCGGCTCTGGCATGTTTACCTCGCTCACCAAATATTTTAACCATTATATCAGAGAAACCGTTCACAACTTCCGGTTGATCTCCGAAATCCGAAGAACAATTGACCATTCCCAAGACTTTTACGATTCTGACCACCTTGTTTAGGTCTCCAATCTCGGCCTTCAATGCCCCCAACTGAGCGTATGCCACAAGCTTTGCCGCTTCGTAACCTTCTTCTACAGACAAGTCTTCTCCTACTTTGCCAGTAACATAACCACCTTCTGGTAGACTGGGGCCCTTCCCAGCCATGAATATCAGGTTGCCTGTCCGAACAGCATTCACATAATTTGCTACCGGTGGCGTTGGTTCCTTGAGACTTATACCCAGCTCCTCAACCTTTTGCTCAACATCATATTCATAAAGTTTAGTGAAGTCTATTGCTGATTCTTCATGCGTATGTTCATGAGAATGCTGACATCCAAAAATGAACAATAAGGTCAAAATTATCACGACGGATCTCATGGCTTTTTTTTGTTTTTATAGTGAGTAAAATAAATTTTTAACCAATTTGTTAGCTATTGATTCCTACTGCTTTCTCTAATGGACTTAAACTCGGAACCTATCTTCCATTCTGGCCACTTTGAAGAGTTTGCCAATGTCAGTCCAACTTCCATAAGTAATTCTCCGTCTAGCTTCATTCCATCGTAAGTCCATGTTTCCTGAAACTCATCCTGAGGTCTATGATATTGAGATGTCAAGTAAATCCTGTTAAGGCTATCCACATAGGATGCACCCTTGGTCATATGCTCATAGCCTCCAGAAGCATATAGGGCTGGAATTCCCACTTTGGCAAACTGAAAGTGATCCGATCTGAAGAAGTACCCTTTTCCCGGGTCAGGATCGGGCATGATATACCTACCCTGAGCTACAGCAATTTGCTTGGCAATATCCTCCATTTCTGATTGTCCATACCCTACTATCGTCAAATCTTTCATAGGTCCGAATGTCGTAATGCCATCCATATTGATATTTGCGACTGTCTGGGATGGTGGGTAAATCGGATTTTCCGCATAATGTTTTGAGCCTAACAAGCCTTGTTCTTCTGCCGTAACCGCAATGAATATGACAGACCTTTTAGGTTTTTCCTTTCTGGCAAATGCTTCAGCAATTCCAAGCAGGGTAGCCGTTCCGGAAGCATTGTCGTTAGCACCATTATATATGCTGTCGCCCTCTATCTCCTGACCTATCCCCAAATGATCCCAATGCGCGCTGTATATGATACACTCATTAGGATTTTCTGAACCGGTAATTTTTGCTACTACATTTTGAGATTGATCTCTTTTGATCTTATTAGTAACACTGACGGATGCATTCAACCCTAGACTGAAAGGCTCAAAGTCATTGCTGCGAGCCATGGATCCATAGTTTCGCATATCCTTCTCAGAGGCTTCAAATAGTTTTATGGCTGCATCCCTGGTAATCCATCCAAGCACATCAGGTTGATGTTTGTCTCCAGACTGGTCTAAATACAGACTTGCACCCGACCATGAATTTCTAACCACCAACCAAGGATATCCTGCTGGTACCGTCTCATGAATAATTAGACATCCAGCTGCTCCTTGTCTTGCGGCTTCTTCATATTTATAGGTCCACCTTCCATAGTAAGTCATTGTTTCCCCTTTAAAGAAGGTTGATTCACCAGAAGCGAAACCAGGATCATTCACCAACACAACGACCGTTTTCCCTTCTACGTCCAAGCCGGCATAGTCATTCCAATCGTACTCAGGAGCTACTATTCCATATCCTGCAAAGACCAGTTCTGAGTTTTTGATCGCCGTATAGTCAACCACTTTTTCAGTATATGCCACAAAATCCTTCAACACCTCAAGCTCAAATTCATTTTCTCCAGCACTAATTTTCATCTTTTCTGAAGGTGTAGCTGTCAACTCCACCATGGGTACCTTTTGAAGGTATGATTCTCCATTTCCCGGTTCCAAACCGTACTCCTTGAATCGATCGACTAGATAATTGACCGTTTTGGTCTCACCTTCCGTAAAAGGTTTTCTTCCTTGGAACTCATCTGAAGACAAAACCTCGACATGATTCCTTAGGGAGGATTCTGATATTTCAACGACTTCTTGTTCGTTTCTTGCTTGACAGGCGATAAGCAAGATTATTAGCGTAACGAATGAAAGGTTTTTGTTCACAGCATGGTCGTTTGGAAGACAGCAAAGTAATTGAAAAGCACAAGAATCTGGCGGCTCCAATTTGCAATAGGATAATCTTTTTAACTTCGGAACATTGATAAAGCAAGAAACAATCAACAGTAGGTATGAAAACGAAAGAAATAAACGGCCATCCCCATGTGTCCTATGATAGAGACGTATACCCACTAGAGGAAGCGCAAAGTCGTGCAAAAGATTACTATGAATGGTTAGATACTAGACGTACAGTCAGGGATATATCAGACAAGCCTGTAAGTAGGGAACTCATTACAAATCTGATTATGGCGGGATCTACTGCACCTTCGGGAGCTCATAAGCAACCTTGGACTTTCTGCGCGATCTCAAATCCTGAACTAAAAAAAGCGATTAGAGAAGCTGCCGAAAAAGAGGAATATGAGAGCTATCACGGACGAATGAGCGATCGCTGGCTGAAAGACTTGGAACCTATTGGGACGGATTGGAACAAACCATTCCTGGAAGAGGCGCCTTGGCTTGTGATCATTTTCAAGCGAGTTTTTGAAATGGAAAATGGCGTGAAAAACAACAACTACTATGTAAACGAATCTGTTGGAATAGCTTGTGGAATGATCATATCAGCGATTCATAAAGCGGGTCTGGTGACACTTACTCATACCCCATCTCCAATGAATTTTTTGACAAAGATTCTGGAGCGACCAGATAATGAGCGTCCTTATCTGCTGCTACCGATTGGGTATCCGAAAGAAGAAGTCTATGTACCGGCTCTAGATAGAAAACCGCTTGAAGAAGTGGCCGTTTTTTATGAATAGGCATCTGTCTTTCTTGCTGTATCAAGTACCATGGTGCTAACACTTAGGGATTTTTTATTTTTGTAGCGACTAACCCATCCTAATAATGAAAGCCCTTTTCACATTATTTGTCTTAAGTCCCATAATTCTCTACTCTCAGGCTCAAACAGCGGCACAACTTTCTTCCAAAGGCTTAAAGAAATATGTCATAGAAAGTGGAGAAATTACTTACGAAATCAAAGGCGATGCAACTGGGGAGGAAAAAATGGTTTTTACCGATTTTGGTTGGACAAGCCTTCGTCAGCAGAAAATGACTTTCGAACTCTATGGTATCACCAGCACACAATCGATTTATGAAATAAAGGACGGGGATTTTGTTTACCGGTTGAATTCATCGGATTCAACCTACGCGGAAAAGAAAGACTACAAATGGAGTCAGCAGGCTTCCTATAAATCTCCTGACCAAGTGTCAGAGGCCATCTTATTCTCTATGGGAGGCAGTCAGCAAGCGGATGCTGTGCATTTGGAAAAAACCTGTCAGGTATGGACATTCGATGGAAAAGCGATTCAAGAGATGTGGATCTGGAATGGGTTGGTACTGAAGCGAAAAGCGAAACTCGGCGATCGACTGATTGAAACAGCCGCAAGCCAAATCACCCTAAACATCTCACCAAATCCAATCATTTTCACCCTTCCTGAGTTTTACAAGAAAAGAACTAACAATTAGTATTCAACTCAGCCATGCATAAACTATTTCTTATCCTCTCTTCGATTTCAGGAATATTGGCGGTAAGCCTTGGCGCATTCGGAGCTCATGCACTTAAAAACAAATTAACAAGTGAGGGCACGCTTGACACGTATCAGACCGCAGTTCAATATCAGTTTTATCATACGCTGGCACTTTTACTTATTTCCCTGATGCTCACAAAGTATCAAAGTATCTGGTTAAACTATGCCGGGTATAGTATGGCAATCGGGATTTTGATCTTTTCAGGCTCACTTTACATTCTTTGCTTCACCGGGATTAAATGGCTGGGTGCAATCACTCCCATAGGAGGTCTAGCGTTTATTATAGGATGGTTTTTTGTTCTTTTAACTGCCTTAAAGTCGCTTTGATGAAAACAAAAGAGTGTCCTTCCTGTGCCATGGAGGTAGATGCGGAAAGTAAGGTATGCCCAATATGTGAGTACGAATTTGCTGAATTCAGTACCGGTTATAAGTGGGTAGCTATTCTATTGATCATTGTAATGCTATTGTATCTGTTCTTTTAGGAAAATTATAAGTGTGATACCATAGTGCATGCCTTAAACTCGGTTCCGCCATGCACCACTCCAAAAACTCACTTTATTGGTGAGCTTGCAAAGTAAGCCTCAACTTCCAGCTTAGAAGCAAACTCCTGATATTCCTTTGTTCCAAAGACAACTTCAGCTGCAGACTGAAACTTCTCAGCATTATCCCAGACAATAACCACTGCTTGGGTATTCTCCGCAAGACTTGGAATCCCCTTTTCATTTAGCTTATGAACCTTAAACTCACGAGCAAATTTGTATCCGTCATATTTGTTTAGTGAATTAAAAAACGCCTCTCTCTTCGCTCCAAATGCATCATCAGTTTTACCCTTTCTTATTGCAAATTCAACCACTGATCCTGACTCCTTAATAGTATTCATATCAAATTCCTTCCCATCGACTGGTTCCAGAAGAGCATAGGCAAGCGGATCGAAACTGGAAAAGTAGTCTACAGCAACTTGCTGTGGCATAAGTCTGCCAGCTGCTTCACCAAAACCTTGCATCGAATTCCAATGTGTCATACCAATCAAAATTCTACCTAAGTCCAAATCGGGCGCAACCGTAAAAAACGGATTCCACTTACCTTCATTCAAGGTTGCTTCTTCCTGGCCAAGTACATCAACAAACTTTTGCCTGGTACTTAGAAAATTCTCATGTTGTCCCTCCTTGGACTGATTAATAGCGATTTCGTAGATTGAATTCATTCTGACTCGATTATTTAATTGAACTTCATTTTGATTTTTAAAAATGAAACCACCTATGCCGACTGACACGATGATCATAAATAGGATACCTATTGTGCTTTTTATTTTCATTTCATTGCATTTAATAGTGTAAAAATTTATGATTGTGTATTGATTATCAAGTAGTTACAATAATTACACTTAGTTACTTTTTGGTTACCCATACTGAATGCCAAATACTTACAAATGGAAAAAATTGAAATAAAATCAGAGCGTTTCGACAACATGGTAGAGCAAATCAAGAAATATGGAGGTTGTCCAGTGAGTTCGACTCTAAAAGTCTTTGGAGGCAAATGGAAACCTTTGATTTTATACTTTATATCCGTCGATGTAAATCGTTTTGGACAGCTACAGAGAATGATGCCAGACTGCAGTAAAAAAATGATGACCAATCAATTGAGGGAGCTGGAAAAAGATGAACTGATCAACCGGAAGGTCTTTGCAGAAGTCCCTCCAAAAGTGATCTACAGTCTGACGGATAAAGGAGAAAGTCTAAGGCCAATATTTAGCGAGTTGAGCAAGTGGGGCATAGAAAATGTGCTGGAGCCAAGAATGGAATCATAACGAAAAGATCTAAGGGCAAAAGATGAACTTCTAAGAATCCAAGGCAGTGCCTTTCAATATTCAAACCCAACAATTCTAACCCTGTTACAAAAATCCAATCTTAGAGCTGGTATATTTTTTGATAACTACATTGTATGCGAAATGAATTAATTTCAGGAATACTTTTCTTTTCAGTTTCGATTGTCTTTGGACAAGAACTCATATTCGAAAAGAGAGAGAAGCTACCTAGAGCTGGCAGCAACATCACTGAAGTTACTGACGGTGAAAATCTCTACATCATTGGTGGCAAGCGATCGGGAAATGGAAGAAAAAATCAATTGTTTAGATTTAATCCCGCATTGGAAGAATGGCTTGATCTTTCAGACTCCTTTGACGTTTTCCGAAGTGGAGGAATTTCGTCCGCTGTTTACCTAGAGGAATATAGGCTATTATTTATATGTGCCGATATTTTAACCCATGAGGGATTAAAATATCAGATAGCTCCCTATGATGTTGACACCTATAAAAATACAGAACTTATAACAATATCTGTTGGTGTGTACTCTCAATCCAATGCCTATCATGATGGTCTTCTTTACATTTTCGGAGGTCACAAAACAGATAATAATTCCACGGAAGATACACTTTCCAGTTCAACCTTTTATCTCTTCGATCCAGCGGAATTAATAGTAAAAAAATTGACTGACATGCCTTTCTATGGTGCAACAAAGGGAGTTGTCATTGGAGACAAACTCTTCTTGGTAGGTAGCGAAACTTTGAAAAAGGAAAAGGATAGAGAGAAAATCAGCAATAGCAACGACATAGTTTCTTACAATTTCACGGAGGGCGCTTGGACGCTTGAATACACAGTTGATGAAGAGATTAAAAATCCTGAACTATCCTCCTACAAAGAATACATTTTTGTCATTGGGCACCAAGAGAATAAAATTCTTATTATCGATACTAAGAACAAACAGCACACAAACCTTAGCATGAATTTAAGAGGTATTGCCAGCTCTGCCATAGTCGTTCAGAACCAATTACATATTCTCGGAGGGCTAGATAAAAGCTCTAGCCCTGTTAGAAATCACTATAGCATTAGTTGTGAAAAATTAATAGAAGTCTTCCAGACAAGTAAGTCTTACTAATTCGTTGTAGTCGGCAAATAGGGTATAATCATTACTGAATTATTATTTGTGGGGAAACTTTGCAAAACGTCTAGGGTTGAAGTATTAAAGCCAAAGAAGTATCTCTAAATTAAGTATGTCATACATATGAAATCTGTTTTAAAAATGAACAGTTTTCTAATTGCATTCAACATATTTAAATGAAAAAACCGATGAAACCGCTACTCCTGTACTTATTATTTAGCGCTATCATTTTAATCGACTGTGATGCACAACCAAACTGGAAAAGTAGCAATCAAATCCACCAACTGTCGAACGGCCTACAGGTTTTGGTTATTGAAGACCAATCTATCCCACTAGTACATTACGATATGGTATTCAGGTTTGGGGCGATAGCAGAAGACGAAGAAACCAATGGAGTAGCACACCTTTATGAACACATGATGCTCACAGCCTCAAAGAGCTACCCTTCTACGGAACAGTTTACCAGCGAAATAGAAAGGTTAGGAATAGCATTGAATGGCCTAACAAATGAAGAATCTGTTCATTACTACTTCAATTTGCTATCAGATAACTGGGAAGAAGGCTTAGCTCTACTTGCAGACGCAGTTGTCAATCCCCTTTTCTTTGAAGATGAAATCGCACTCCAAAAGTCCGCTGTAAAAGATGAACTGAAAATTTTTGCTTCAGATCCGTACTACCTCCTAGGTCAAGCAACTAAAAAATCGTTGTGGGGGAATGAAAACACAAAAAAAGACGTCTCTGGCGACTTGAATAGCATCCTCAAAGTAAATCAAGAACTATTTTTCAAATTCCAAAAAGAGTATCATAACCCTGATCAAGCGCTCCTAATTATAGCTGGAGATATAGACAGAGAACAAGCAATTGGTCAAGTAGCAGAGCATTTTGGGACGTGGAAAACAAACCCTAATTCTACGTATTTAGACGATCACAACTATTCCAAGTTAGAAACGGATGTCTATACCCTTCTGGAGCATAAAGACATGGAGAATCCCTTTTTGCTTGTTGAGTGGCAAGGTCTGGATAGCGATATAAATGAACAAATTGCAGCTGCTTTGTTCTTCTATTCTTTGAATATGACTTCATCCCAATTCTTTATTGGCCTAAACAAAGAAGACTATGTTTATGACTACTACGCAGGTGTTCAGTTTGGTTCAAAATCGAGTCGCTTGTTTATGGAGTTTGACACAGATCCAAAAACCACCGATGATCTTCTGGAATGGCTACAGGTGCAAATAGTATCATGGAGTGAAAAAGATGCTATTTCGCAAGATGCATTGGCATTGGCCAAAACGAAATGGGAAATCGAATCGATCTACAAGCAGGAAAAATTATCCGAATACATCCTGGAGCTTGGGGACCGCTGGGCCATAGGAGATCGGGATTTGAGCACTGAATTTCAAAGTAGGATACAAGAAGTAACAGTAGACGACATTAACAAAGTAGTCCGAAAGTTCCTAAAGCAACCCAAATCTTATGGTTTAGTCATTGCGCCAGCTCAAACGAAAAAATTACATAAGTCCATTCGCAATAAGTTCTTGACGCAATGAAATTAATTACAAAGATCTTGTTTATTGGTCTCTGCCTAATGTTCACCACCATCGTGAGTGCTCAATCGATCGTACCAATTGGAGATAAGACATTCTTCAAGAAGACAGATCGGCAAACGTTTTCAGTTTCCATTGCCTTTGTTGGTGGGACTGCTAACTATACCAAATCTCAAGAAGGCATTGAATATCTAGCATTAAAATGGGCATTGCAAGGAGGTGTTCAAGGAATTGATCCCATTGCTGTTTCTAAAATGAAAGATAGTTTGGGGATGGAAGTAGCGGTAGAATCAACTTTTGATTGCTCAGTTGTGACCTTGACCGGACTTAAGAAATATTGGAAAAGCTCGTTTGATCTTTTCACTCAACTGATTACGAAACCATCACTTAATGAAGATGTTTTTGACGATTTAAAAGAAGAACTGAGTTTGTATGCCTTTTTCAATCAGCAAGATCCCGAGGGGTATATGTATCAGCAAGCCATTCAAGAAGTATTCGTTGGCGTAGATTATGCTAAGATTCCGGAAGGCAGTCCCTCAAGCATAAACCAACTCGAATCTAAGGATGTAGTGAATTATCTAGCTAAACTCCTAAAACAGCATAAAGGGTTTATTACAATTGTTGGAGACTTTTCGGATGAAGATCTGGTCCAAATCCAAGCCGTGGGAGATAAGCTCTTCAAAGGGAACGAACTAGCTTTGACAAGCAGTTCATTTGAATTGCCAGACCAGCCATTGCTACTCAGTAGGGAAATCGAAACCAACTACCTAAGGGGAACGATGATTTCACCGGGACTAGGCTCTAAGGAAGGCTTTCCGATGCTTCTTGGAATTGAAATTCTTAGTAGTAGACTCTTTCAAAGGATCAGAAGCGAAGAGGGCTTGTCCTATGATCCGGGCGCTTATTATGTATCCAGTGCAATACGGAAACCTTATAGTCTAATTCAGCTAGACACAGAAAATCCATCGAAAGCAATAGAACTAATCACAGAGATCGTCAAGGACATCTCTAGCGTAGGTATTAATGAACAGGAGCTTGCAAACCACAAAGTTGGTTACTTAAGGGATAAGTACCTAAGCCAGGAAAGCACTACTGCACAATCTCAAGCACTTTGTGGATCAGTGTTGAGGAACCAGCTACTAACCATTGAAGAATTAAATCAAAAAGTTAAGGATATCACCATTGAGGATGTGAACAAGGCTCTAGCTAAATACCTTACAAATATCCACTGGAAATACATGGGTAATACTGAATTGATTAGTGCGGAAACATTGGCGAAGGCCTCAGTATTGGATTAGAGGACTCACCCAGTTTGATCCTAGTATATTATTGTTAGCTTCCTACACAAATGAGCAACGAAGAATACATCTTAGCTTTTGAAGCAATACTATATGGCCTGATTGTAAGTCGAATTCTGATCAAGTGGAACTACATGGTTCAGGATGATCCACCTAAAAAGCACTACTGGGCATTTTGGGTTTTCACAATCGGTATCTTCTTACTTATCATATATGTATTTGTAATGAATAAGATTTCAAACCATTACCAATTCATCGTCGATCCAAAAACCTTTCTTTGGTATGGAGTTTTTCCCCCAGCTCTTTTTACTTTCATTGTGTATCAACTATTTCCTAAGGAATTTAAAGATGTAGACCTTAAGCTGTACCTAATGAAGTACCGTGCGAGAATTATCATTCCACTGCTAGTTTTCATTTTACTTACGCTACTGCAGTTCGCTGGGTCTGTCATGGACTTTGGCTCTATCCTGGGTATGCTCATAGCTGCATTTGGAATAATAGTTATTATCCTAAATAAGAATTGGCTCCTTGAAATTTTTGCAGTCCTTTTCCTGCTCGCAGTTATTCTAGGAGGCTATCTATAGACTACCAAAATCTAGTGGGAGACATAGTAGCGTTGATAAAAGCATCGCCTATTTAGCTCCTAAACATCACGTCTCAAATTATTTGAGACCTCTTTTATTCTCCCCAACACGTCTCAGATCATAATCTAAGGCGATTCAAATGGGTACTCCAAAGATCTTAGCATCATCAATTGCAGACAAAATCTCTGTGAGTATGTTAAATCTTAAATGAAAACAAAATGAAAAAGGCACTTATCATTATCGGAGTATTAGTAGCAA
>JABSPG010000510.1 GCA_013214445.1 Ekhidna sp.
GGCTGGCTGATAGATTAGAGCAAAGGGAAAAAGCTTCGTAAAATGTTGGAAGAAAATCCCTGGATCACACATAATACAAGAGAGATCTATGAAAATCCCTGGATCAAATTAACAGAACACGACGTGACGAATCCTGGTGGAGGAAAAGGGATCTATGGTAAAGTGCATTTCAAAAGTTGGGCCCTAGGGGTCATTCCCTTGGATAAAGGTCAAAACACGTGGTTGGTTGGCCAGTACAGATATACTTTGAACGAATACAGCTGGGAAATACCGATGGGTGGAGGAGCATTTCATGTTCCCAAAATGGAATCTGCAAAAAGGGAATTGAAAGAGGAGACAGGTTTGATCGCCGAAAAGTGGACAGAACTTTGTCAAATCAGAACCTCAAACTCTGTCACAGACGAAGTTGGTTTTGCTTACTTAGCTGAGGGACTGACGCAAGGTGAGACGGAGTTCGAAGAATCAGAAGACTTACAAATCAAAAAGCTTCCTTTTACAGAGGCTGTCCAAATGTGTGATGATGGATTCATAACTGATAGTTTGAGCATCGCAGCAATCTACCGCTTGGCACGTCTCTTGAAGATCTGACCCTATCACTAACTAAGTTGCTACCTTGCGGCTGGTTTTTGAAAAACGCATGACACTCAAGGAACATTTTAGGAAAAACATTACACTTTCCCTACCGGTGATTATTGGCCAGCTCGGCCATATTATGGTTGGCGTTTCTGATAGTATTATGGTTGGTAGAATAGGTGTAATTCCGCTAGCTGCTGCCACTTTTGCTGGGACTATTTACCACATTCTGATGCTATTTGGTATTGGCGTTAGCTATGCCATTACACCTAAGGTTGCAGCTACTGATATTCGCGATAAGTCAAAACTCCTTCTGTTTCTTCAGAATGGGTTTTTCATGAATTTGGGACTTGGTTTGATACTTTTCGCTTTGGGGTATTTTGCTAGTCATTTCTTGGATTTTTTTGGACAGGAAGAACCTGTGGCAAAAGCAGCAAAGCCTTATTTGGTGATCATGTGTGGTTCGTTGGTCCCTCTCATGATCTTTCAGACATTTCGTCAATACGCTGAAGGACTTTCAGATACATTCAGTCCGATGATCGTTTCTGTTTTTGCGAATCTGTTGAATGTGTTTTTGAACTACCTCCTTATCTATGGAAGCTTTGGAGCCCCAGCCTTGGGTTTAAACGGAGCAGGCTTAGCCACTTTATTAGCAAGAGTTGTTATGTTCATTGCGATGATTTGGTGGGTTAGAAAGAAGATATCCGGATTTCAATGGAAATATCAGTGGAGTGGAATTAAGGATCTCTTGCGGATTGGGTTGCCATCTGGATTGCAATACGTGTTTGAGGTAGGAGCTTTTGCCACAGCCGCAATAATGGTTGGATGGATTAGCGCCGAGTCTTTGGCAGCTCATAATATTGCTTTAAATCTTGCCGCTATTAGCTATATGTCTGCCACAGGTCTAGCAGCAGCAGCTACCATTCGAATCGGGAATCAGATGGGATTAAAAGATCGGGAAAACCTTAGGATTGCGGGGTTTTCTTCATTCGCTTTGGTTACGGTTTTTATGGCTTTTTGTGGGGTTACCTTTATTCTACTTAGAGATATTTTACCAGCACTTTATATCGATGACAAGATGGTTCGAAATACGGCTGCATCACTTCTGATCATTGCGGCAGCATTTCAAATATCTGATGGTATACAAGCGGTAGGTCTTGGGGTATTACGTGGGCTAACGGATGTTCGGATACCTACTATTGTTACATTTATTGCGTATTGGCTGATAGCTATTCCAGTAGGATATTGGTTTGCGTTTAATGCAGGATATGGTGTGCAGGGGATTTGGTATGGGCTGTCTATTGGTCTTACAATTTCCGGAGTTCTACACATCTGGAGATTTAATCGCTTATCCAGAAATATAAAATTCGATTGAGACTCTCTCTTTTTATAGTAGCTTCATTGACAGTGTCTCTTGGGTTCAGTCAACCTCAGATCGATTCTACTTTTCGGGTTAGGATAAATAAGCCCTTGTTTAAGAATGGCAATGCTCCTAAGGTGCTAATAGATGAGGCCCACAACAATGCCCATAGAAAGGAAGGAGGTCTCTTTTCTCTTACCAGAATGATGGAGGATGATGGAGCTGAGGTCATATCTAATACTCACAAGTTCAGCGACTCAGTGCTTCGAGCTGCAGATCTTCTCATTATTGTGAACGCATTGCATGACTCGAATGTCAAGAATTGGCAGCTTCCTTGTCCTTCCGCGTTTACGGATGCAGAAATCAAGGCGATTACGACTTATCTGAAAGATGGTGGTAGCCTGCTGCTTGTTGCTGATCATATGCCGATGGGTGGATCGGTTCAGAAATTAGCCAAAGCATTTGGTGTAGAATGGAGTAATTCCTTTGCCATGCGAAATGGGAATCCATGGCCACCCAGCGAATTCAGTAGAGAATCAGGTACACTTTTAAGTTCGGAGGTCACTGACAGCTCTACATTTTCCAAAGAAGTCATTAGAATTGGTTCTTTTACAGGGTCTGCATTTAGGGCTCCTGAAACAGCGGTTCCTTTCATGATATTTGATGATTCTCATTTATTGTTTCTACCAAGAGAAGCTTGGAAGTTTAAGAAGAAAACTAAGCGAGTAGATGCCTCAGGTTGGTGTCAGGGAGCATATATGAAATATGGAAAAGGCAGGATCGTATTTTTAGCTGAAGCTGCCATGATCACCGCCCAACTCAGAGGAAAAACCAAGATCGGGATGAACAGTCCTGATGCTAGAGAAAATGCTCAGCTGGCGCTGAATATTTTTAGGTACCTCGTTACTGATTGATCACCTTCTTTCATTGGGATTTGTAGGTTAATCAACTTAACTATGCCTTCCATTTTTCCTAGGTCATGAAAAACAAGCAAGCCGCAATCATTTTTATATTCATTACGATTCTTATAGATATTATGGGTATCGGTTTGATTATTCCTATAGTGCCTGAGTTGATCATGGAACTTACAGGAGGGTCTGTTTCAGAGGCAGCATTTACTGGAGGTTTACTTACAGCTACATATGCAGTCATGCAATTCATATTTGCCCCTATTTTAGGTGGACTGAGTGACAAGTTGGGGAGAAGACCAGTATTATTAATCGCACTTCTAGGACTTGGGCTCGATTACTTGGTAATTGTCTTTGCACCATCCTTGATTTGGTTGTTCATCGCGCGAATAATTTCAGGCATTTGCGGCAGCAGTATGACTGTGGCTAATGCCTACATAGCTGACATAAGTAATGTTGAGGATCGTGCTAAAAATTTCGGCATGATCGGTGCGGCATTTGGAATAGGCTTTACGATCGGTCCCGCCATAGGAGGTTTTTTAGGTGAGATGGGTACTCGAATTCCTTTTTTGGT
>JABSPG010000511.1 GCA_013214445.1 Ekhidna sp.
GGCCACCAAACTCACGTACCGGTAGGCGGAAACGCTTGTGCGAGGAAGCAGTGCATCCCGGACTTCGCGACGTGGAAGAGGGTGAGGTTGAAATGGATATCAATTATGCGCTTGAACCCGATGAACTCGAAAGAGGGTTGGTACTAAGCTGTCAGTCCTTCCCAAAGACTGATAAGGTCAAATTGAGTTTTGACGTTTAGAACATCAACAAAAGGCAATTCAAACGTGTTAATTAACTTTGGAACAAAGCACAAAGAAGATGGATATAAAGAGTTTAGAAGATAGGTTTAACGAGAAGATAGATAAAGACATCAGAATTGAGCCAAAAGACTGGATGCCTGAAAACTATCGAAAGACCTTAATCAGGCAAATATCACAGCATGCTCACTCCGAAATTGTTGGTATGCTACCTGAGGCAAATTGGATTTCGAGAGCTCCTTCTTTGAGGAGAAAGGCCGCAGCATTGGCGAAGGTGCAAGATGAAGCAGGGCATGGCTTATACTTATACAGCGCATGCGAAACGCTTGGTGTGGAACGAGATGATTTGCTAAAAGATCTCCACTCTGGAAAAGCTAAGTACTCATCAATCTTCAACTATCCTACACTTACATGGGCAGACATGGGAGCCATCGGTTGGTTAGTCGACGGTGCAGCAATCATGAATCAAGTTCCGCTTTGTCGTGCTTCCTACGGACCTTATGCAAGAGCCATGGTACGAGTTTGTAAGGAAGAGTCCTTCCACCAAAGACAAGGATTTGAAATCATGCTCACCCTCTGCAAAGGATCGGAAGAGCAAAAGAAAATGGCACAAGATGCGCTAAACAGATGGTGGTGGCCTTCTTTGATGATGTTTGGACCCACGGATGAGGCGTCCACCCATACGGAGCAATCCATGCGCTGGGGTATTAAGCGATTTACAAATGATGAATTGCGTCAAAAATTTGTAGATGCCACTAAACCACAAGCTGATTTACTTGGCATCTCCATTCCAGATGAGGATTTGAAATGGAATGAAGAGCGTGGACACTATGACTTTGGAGAAATCAATTGGGAGGAATTCTTTAATGTGATCAAAGGAAATGGTCCTTGCAATAAACAGCGAATTGATGCTAGAAAAAACGCCTACGATAACGGTGCTTGGGTGCGAGATGCAGCTGCAGCTTACGCAGAGAAAAAATCTAAAGTGAAGCAGGAAGCTGCTTAACATTCTAATACATTAACCCTTACCCTGATGAAAAATTGGCCCCTTTGGGAAATCTTTATTCGAAGTAAAGCAGGACTGAACCACAAACACGTGGGTAGTCTCCATGCAGCTGACGAAGAAATGGCAATCCAAAATGCACGTGATGTGTACACGAGAAGGAATGAGGGCGTCAGTATTTGGGTGGTTAAATCGGAGTTCATCGTCGCATCTGATCCCGATGATTCGGATCCCCTGTATGAACCTGCGAAAGACAAAGTCTACAGACACCCAACATTCTATGAGCTGCCTGACGAAGTGAAGCACATGTAAGGCTCAGAGCGACTGAACCCATATGAAGAACCAAAACTTATTTCATTATACCCTGCAACACGCTGATAACTGCTTGATCCTAGGTCAGCGGTTGGGAGAATGGTGTGGTCATGGCCCCATTCTAGAGCAAGATATTGCCATGACCAATATCAGCCTGGATCTAATTGGGCAGGCCAGAATGTGGTATCAGTATGCCGCAGAAATTCAAGGTGAAGGAAAAACCGAAGATGATCTGGCCTACTTACGTGATGCATGGGACTACCGAAATGTTCTTCTCGTAGAACAACCAAACGGTGATTTTGCAAAGACCATTTTCAGACAATTTCTTTTTGATTCATATAGCTGTTATTTCTACGAAGCACTGATGAATAGCTCCGATGAACACCTGGCTGCAATCGCCGCAAAATCTCACAAGGAGGCTCTCTATCACATTAAATGGAGTGCTGATTGGGTGGTCAGACTTGGGGATGGCACAGAAGAAAGTCATGAACGAATGACCGCTGCAGTTGCAGAGTTGTGGCCATATTCTGGAGAGTTGACTAAAGCAAATAAAACTGAAGCTGAAGCAAGCAAAGATGGGATTGGGATTGACCTGCAAGCATTGAAAGAACGACGAGATGCTAAAATCCGTGAAGTTTTGACAGAAGCCGCTCTTACCATTCCAGAGAGTACCTACGCGCACGAAGGAGGTAAAGACGGTCGGCACACTGAACACTTGGGATACATCTTAGCAGACTTGCAATTCCTACAAAGAGCCTATCCAGGATTGGAATGGTAGGCTCATTCGAGTCGTTTTGATAAGGTCAGCATTTTGGAGCAACCTTGATTCTTCTTTTACTGTTCTTATATACGTATGGTTATTTCGAAAGATTACATCCTTGATTTACTTGAAAATGTCTCAGATCCTGAGATTCCAGTAATTTCCGTATTAGACCTTGGAATTGTACGAGATGTTATTATTTATGATTCGTACGTGGAGGTAATCATTACACCCACTTACTCCGGATGCCCTGCAATGCTGGAGATAGAAAAAGAAATAAACAACGCACTCAAGAAGAACGGCATTCTTGAACTGAAGATCACAACTGTACTTTCGCCAGCATGGACGACCGAGTGGATGAGCGAAGAGGGGAAACTAAAACTTAAAGAATATGGAATTGCTCCCCCTAACCCAACAAATCCAGAAGATATTGAATGCCCACAATGTGGATCGAAAAACACGAAATTGCTAAGTGAATTTGGTTCTACCGCCTGTAAATCCCTATACAAATGCAATGACTGCCTAGAGCCATTCGACTACTTTAAATGTCACTAGCCTTTTAAAGATGTCTTGAAGGATTCAGCTAGGAGCTAAATGAACGTGAATCCAAAACTCGAATCTCCTTAACTTCGCTAGCAAACATTAACTTATGTCAAATACCCTCCAACTCAGCCAAAAAGATACACTTGGCATTATCACATTTAATCGGCCGGATGTTTTCAATAGCTTCAATAAAGAACTTGCTCTTGCCGTTCAAGAATCGCTCAAAAAATACGCAGCTGATCCAAACATCCGTGCCATTATGCTCACTGGAAATGGGAAAGCATTCTGCGCGGGACAGGACTTGCAAGAGGCCATAGCAGATAATGGCTTAGAAATAGAACAAATCGTAGATGAGCACTACAATCCCTTCATCAAGCAGATTAGAAGCATTGAAAAACCTGTTATCGCTGCGGTAAATGGGGTGGCCGCTGGTGCTGGTGCCAACATAGCCCTTGCTTGTGATGTGGTAATTGCAACGGAATCTGCTTCTTTTATTCAAGCCTTTAGCAAGATTGGCCTAGTACCTGACAGTGGAGGAACATTCACACTTCCACGTATTATTGGTTTTGGTAAAGCCTCTGCCTTAATGATGCTGGG
>JABSPG010000512.1 GCA_013214445.1 Ekhidna sp.
AATGCATCAATCCACTCAAAGTATCGATTGGGGAAAAAAGCATACTGCGCAACTTCTAATAAGAAACCATATAAGGAGGAAAGAACAATCAACTTTCGAACATTACTCCTTGTATACCTTGCCGTTTGCCGAAACGCAACCAAAAAGCTGGAGGTTAAAACAAAGTATGCAAAGGTGTGCTGAATCTTATCAAAGAAGCTAACTCCCTCTACCTGTACAGGAAAGGAAAGAAAAGTAGATAGGCTGAAGATGCCCACAAAGACCGTGATACCAGGAACAAACCAAAGGTTCATCCAAGCATTAGAAGGTGATCCTTTGTCCATCTTTCATTCTATTCAACTTAAAATCAGTCTTGTATATCACCTCATTCGCCATATGAGAAAGCCAAAGCTGCTTGGTTTGGAATAGGTGTTGCTTTTCTAGCAACTCACTGTAGCTTAGGTGTCCAAAAGCTACTTGCTCAACAAAATTACATTCACAAATAAATAAGTCACTATCCTTTGCTAGATCCAAAAGTTTGTCCGTCCACGAAGTATCTCCGGAGAAAGCAAATGTTTTGCCCTTCCATTCAACTCTGACCCCATGTGGATTGGATTGCGGACTATGGTCTACGGGAACAGCTACGATCTTCTTATCATCTAGCAATAACTCAATTTCTGAATCATATTCCTGAAAGGATATATCCAAATCTTGAAGACGTTCAGAAGTCCCTTCATACATTGCCTCTAGTAACTTCAAAACTCTGTCCTCTACCCCTTTAGGTCCAATAATAGTCAACGGGTTGCGCCTTGAACTTTCAAACAAGCTACTGATCAGGAAGAATGGAAGTCCTCCAAAGTGATCTCCATGAAAATGTGTGATGATGATCGTAGAAATCTGCTCTAAGTCAACATTCTCCTGCTTCAGCCTGATTAGTGTGCTTGCACCACAGTCCAAGAGAATTTTTTCTTGTCCTTGAGAAACCAAGAAAGAGGTATGAAATCTCCCATCATTTCCGAAAGCATCACCGCATCCTAAGACAAGTAATTCCATACGCATTAAATTCTATCTTCCATCGAAGTAAATTTACCTCATGGAATTATTCTTGAACGAGAAACTTGGGAAAATCACATTAGAAATAAGCAAGCCTTTTACT
This sequence comes from Ekhidna sp., assembly GCA_013214445.1. Taxonomy (GTDB): domain Bacteria; phylum Bacteroidota; class Bacteroidia; order Cytophagales; family Cyclobacteriaceae; genus Ekhidna. The sequence goes on from JABSPG010000512.1 coordinate 1,136, forward strand.
CCTAAGGCGACTCTTATCTTGGCACACGGGGCGGGCGCAGGAATGAACCATGCATTTATGAAGGACCTCTCTCTATTGCTAACTAACCAAGACATTCGAGTGGTGCGATTCAACTTTCCGTACATGGAGCAAGGAAGAAAATCTCCTGGGTCGGCCAATTCCAATATTTCATGCTGGCAGTTAGTCTACTCATATATTCAAGCGGAGTTTGATGGTTTACCATTGTTTATTTCTGGTAAATCGTATGGCGGAAGGATGGCATCCCATCTTCTGGCGGAGACCGAAGACTTAAAAGTTAAAGGAATAATCTATTTTGGTTTTCCACTGCATGCTCCCGGAAAGGACTCTACGGAACGTGCTTCTCACCTTCAGGCAATCACTCAACCACAGTTGTTTCTTCAAGGAGCTAAGGACAAGCTAGCTAATGTCGATTTGATCAAGGAAGTGACAAATGATCTTCCTAATGCTTCACTTAAGGTTTTTGAATACGCTGACCATTCATTCCATGTCCCTAAGAAGAGCGGAAAAACAGATGAAGAAATTCTCGAACAGCTTTCAGATGAAGCAGCTAAATGGATCTTTCAATTATGACCTTCTTTCTACTGGATTACTAGATAGCTCTTCTGCTGGTGTCTTCCTCGCGCTTCGCGCCCTTGGCTTTTTCCATCGGTTTCTTAGCCTTCATAAGCATAAACTTTGCTGCCTTACCCAAAAGCTCTGGCTGTCCGGCATAATCATACCCTAATTCTCGAAGCTCCTCTATAATCTTTCCGTACTCTTCGGCTTTTGAAAGTGAAAAATTGTCAGAATTTTGCAAATAAACTGCTTCTATCACACCCAATGAATGCTTCAACATCCTGAAAAGCTTCTGATTTTTTGTTTCACGCTCTTCCCTAAAGTGCTTAGCATAAACATCAGGCATCAATTCTTTTAAGCGCTCAAAATGCTCACTTAGTACAGGATTTTTTTCTTTGGTCATCTTGCAATTGCATTTAATGTTTTAATTAATTCATTGGCTACTTGATGCTCCGAGCTTGGAGTTAGTTCTACAAATTGATTTATCCGATTTATGGCGTCTTTGTAGTTTTTTAGCGATATCAAGACTAATCCCAGATTGTAGTAGCCATTGGGATAGCTAGGTTCAATTTGCACTGACAATTCATAATGCACCTTGGCTAGCGATAGATTCCCGATATCAGAGTAGACATTCCCTAAGTTGTAGTGTGCCTCGAAGTGTCTTGGATTCTGTTCCAAACACTTCGTTAAGTAATCGATCGCCTTACTTGAATTACCATTATTTGACATGAGTATTCCAAGATTGCAGAAAGCATCCTCTACAGATTGCTTGTTTTCAATAGCCAACAAATAGAATTTTTCCGCCTTTTCATCCCCTTCTTCATCAAGCTTCAATGCCTCCTCAAAAAGAGAACCGGCTTGAGGAAGAGCAACGATAGGAGTATCAGGAAGCTGATCAAAAATATTTAACTGACCATAGTCTTCCAGGTTAGGCTTTCTTCGTCTTCTTGCCTTTTTGAGGCCTAGCTTTTGAGGTGGATTTACTGGAAATTGGACAACCTTAGTCATGTTTAGCTAGCCTTTCTCTTCACTTTGTCTAGTTCAGATTCATCCTTGCTATCAGCCTTCTTCATCGGCTTCTTGGACTGTTTTGCTTGATCGATACTGGCTTTCAATGCAGTCATAATATCCACTACTTCAGGCTCTTCTTCAACAAAAGAAACAACTTCATTTCCCTTGATCTTGTTATCAATCATTTCTCTTAATGCTTCATTGTACTTATCCTCAAGTTGAATCTTTTTGAATTTCTTGGTCATGCTTTTAATCAGCATGTTGGCAAGCTTCAACTGCTCTTCATCGGCTTCTTCCTCTATTCGAACATTAGGAACATCCTTCATACTTCTAATCTCGTTGGCATACCTGAGTTTATGAATCATAATACCACGTTCATGAGGTGTAAGAAGTACGCTACTTTCTCTGTCTCTTAAGACCACTTTCCCCACTCCTACTTTTCCTGAATCTCGCAAGGCCTGACTTAGCAATGAATAAGTCTTGCTTGCAACATCTCCATCCGGACCAGCAAAATAAGGAGAATCATACAGCATCTCATCTATTTCATCAGCATTTACAAATCCTTCAATGTCAATCACCTTTGTACTCTTCAACTTTACCTTTTCAAAATCATCTGATTCAATAATTACAAATTGACCAGGCTCATATTGGTAACCCTTTACAATGTCTTCTTGCCTTAAGGTATCCC
>JABSPG010000513.1 GCA_013214445.1 Ekhidna sp.
TATGTACCTGTCCGTCTAGAATGCTCGTTCAGGAAAGCATTTTTGATGAGTTTGTGGAGCGATTGGTGGAACGAGTGGAAAAAATTAAACTGGGGCACCCGCTAGATCCTAATACGATGATGGGCGCTCAAGCTTCCAATGATCAGTATGAAAAAATCCTCAATTACATTGATATAGGTGTGGAAGAAGGATGTGAAGTACTCACCGGAGGCAAAGCCGCTTACAACGAAGGACTAGAAGGAGGATACTACATTCAACCTACGGTATTAAAAGGGAATAATAAGATGCGGGTTTTCCAAGAGGAAATATTTGGACCTGTAGTTTGTGTTACTTCCTTCAAGGATGAGGCAGACGCCATTGAAATCGCAAATGATACCTTGTATGGTCTTGGAGCAGGTGTATGGACAAGAGACTCACATCAAGCTTATAAGATTTCTAGGTCGATCGAAGCTGGCAGAGTTTGGGTAAACTGTTACCACCTGTACCCAGCTCATGCTCCGTTCGGAGGTTATAAGAAGTCCGGTATCGGCAGAGAGACACACAAGATGATGCTAAGCCATTACAGACAGACTAAAAACATGCTTATCTCTTACGATAAAAATGCACTTGGATTCTTCTAGAATGCAAGTCATTGATCAAGAAAGGTTGGGAGTCACAGCGGAAGCTGTGGCTCTTATCATGTCCCTTAAAGAAGAATTTGGTGAGTTAATTTTTCATCAAAGTGGTGGGTGCTGTGATGGTTCTGCTCCTATGTGCTTTCCTAAAGGTGAATTGTATCTAAACGATTCAGATATTCTCTTGGGGACGATTTGTGAGTGTCCATTTTATATGAGTCAGGATCAATTTGACTATTGGAAACACACAGCTTTAACCATAGACGTGACTAAAGGAAGAGGCTCTAGTTTTTCGTTAGAAATTCCTCGAGGAGTTCGCTTTATTATAAAATCCAAACTACTTGAAGAAGAACTCAGTTCTACAAGTAGTTTGGTTTAGATTGACCCCTCAGAGGTTCTGAGGGGTTTTCTTTATTCGTATTTCAAGTTTTTAGATGGATTGACAGAGGCAGCTTTGAACGCTTGCCAACCGGTAGTGGCGACAACAAAGAATGCAGTGATCAGCAGTACAACCAAGTACACATAGAAAGCAATGTCGATATGATACTGGAAATTTTCCAACCAGCGATTCATGATTTTGTAGCTGATGAGGAAAGCTGGAAGGGCTCCAATTGCAACCAATACAATGAAGTCGCGAACCAAAAGCAAAATCAATCCGACCACATTGGCTCCCAACACCTTTCGGACGCTGATTTCTTTCCTGCGCTGCTCAGCTGTAAATGACGCTAATCCTAGTAGCCCTAGTCCTGAAATGATGATCATCATCAGTGCAAAGCCAAGAAAGAACTTACCTCGAAGTTGGTCTTCTTCATATTCTTCAAGGAAGTTTTGGTCAAGCATCTCATACTCAAATGGAAGATCGGGAATTACGGTCATCCAGCTGGATTCAATGTGATTGAGGCCAGCCTCAAAATCACCTTCTACTTTGATCAATGCCTGCGAGTTGTTGACCATAGGACTGAACATCAAGGGTTGTATGGGATTGTATAGCGATTGTTGATGGAAGTCTTTGACAACCCCAATGACCCGATGAAATACCGTGCTGTCGTTATCAAATTGAAACCTCTTTCCAATTGGATTGTCCCATCCCAGTCTTTGTACCATCGATTCATTTACTAGTACGGCGTTTGAAGTGTCGGTAGGGTATTGTCTTGAGAAATTTCGGCCTTCAACCATTTCCAAGTTCAGAACATCCGCATAATCATAGTCAATTCCGTACCAATCCACACCGTATGTATCAAGCACACCTTCGTTGGTCTCTACTTGCATCACATTTTTGCCTACGCCACTGCCAGGTACGTTAGTAGAAGTAGAGGCTTTGCTGATGAAAGGACTGCTCAAAAGCTCATTTCTTAGTGCTTGCCATTTTTCCTGGCCTCTTTCATTTAGTCTCAGTCTTACGATCTGATCCTTATCAAAACCCATATCCGCACTTTGCACATAATTCATTTGCTGATAGATGATGAATGTGCCAACAAGCATGAAAATTGAGACGGAAAATTGGATTCCTACAAGAACCCGTCTAAGCCAGACATTACCAGTTCTCTTGCTTCCTGCACCTCCTTTTAGGGCTTTTATAGGCGTGAAGCCCGAAAGGTAAAAGGCAGGGTAAGATCCACTAGCTAATCCGGTAATGATCAGAATGCCTAGAATAGAAAACAGTATTTCTGAAGATAAAATATCAGAAAGGAGCAGGTTTGTGCCAACCTGACTATTCAGGATTGGGACAATGATCAGCAATAGCAGCAAACTGATAAATATGGCTGCCACAGCAATCAAAATAGACTCTACAATAAACTGACGAATCAAAGCGCCTCGCAGAGCTCCCATTACTTTTCGTATACCCACCTCCAGACTTCTACGCATCGATCTGGCCGTAGCTAAGTTCATGTAGTTGATACATGCAATAATGATTAGAAATACTGCGACCGCAGAAAAAATGTAGATGTAGTCGATGTTTCCGAGGGGTCTAGCCTCTCCAAGAAAATCTGAGTACAAATGAATATCTGCGATGTTGAGCAATTCATATTGAATCTTAATGTTGAATTGATCAAAGATGGTAGCCACGTATTTAGGGATAATTTCCTCGTTTAGGCGAGTTTCTACAATTTCCGGCGTAGCTGTAGGATTTAGTTTGATGTAGGTATAGAGACCAAAACTTCCAAAACTCTGGGAGTTGTAGTAGTTCTGGATGGTGCTAAATGATGCCATCCCATCTGCAATCAAATGCGAAGCATTGGGCATGTCTTCGTAAACTCCAGTCACTTTGTACGATTGATTGTCTGTCTGTAGCAGTTCGCCTAGTGGATTTTGCCCTTTGAAAATACGGTCAGCAAAAGATTTACTCAAGACGATGCTGTTTGGAGCATCGAGAGCCGTCTCTTTGTCTCCTTGTAAAAAGTTTACCGTAAACAAGCTAAAAACCGTAGAGTCTACCAGGTACATATCTTCAGCGAAGTAGTCATTATCGCCATGACGAAGGCGAGTGTTTCCTGCGTCCACGAAACGGCAGAACTGGTCAACTTCTTGTATCTCCAAAGCCACTGTTTTTCCCAATGGGGCTTGCGTGGATGACCATCGGAATGCATCGTCAGGTTCGCGAATATCTGAAGAGATACGATAAACTAAATCTGCATGCTCATGATGTTTGTCATAGCTAAGCTCTTGTTTTAGATAGAGTATAATGAGTAGAGCTGAAGCTATGCCAATGGTCAGACCTAATATGTTTAGACCAGCGTATCCAGGTTGACGCTTCAGGTGACGAATAGCCACCAAAAAGTACTGCTGTAGCA
>JABSPG010000514.1 GCA_013214445.1 Ekhidna sp.
AAATATCTTTTGGGTACCGTGGCGCTCATCGCCATGTTGATGACCTGTTTGGGATTGTATGGACTGGTAGGCATTAATGTGGCCAGCCGGGTGAGAGAGTTCAGTGTGCGTAAAGTGCTGGGAGCTGACGTCTTCTCGCTTGGCAAGTCAGTGAGCTCACAATTTCTAATGATACTTGGAGTTGCTTTACTGGTCTCTGCCCCGCTGAGTTATTGGGTGGTTCAGCAGTTTTTCAAGGTGATCTATACCTACCATATGCCAATGACGTATTACCCTGTAATCTTTGCAGTGGCAATGATCATTGTGACGATTCTATTGACGCTTAGTTCGCACTTATGGAGAGTATTGAAGAACAACCCCGTAGATGGATTGAGAGTGGAATAGGATTGCTTGCTGGTGTTTTCAATGGCTTGAATTTAAAGATCAAAGGGAGGTTGTTACGGGTCAATATGGCAATTAGCTAAATCATTAGAAACGAACCTGGTGGGATACTTGCATTAGATCGATAGACAAGTTTACCCGGTGATTTCATCCACTGCTCTTCTGGCAGAACGAGCAGCTGTATGAACGCTGCTCCAGTCTTCTCCAGTGGTATAGGCATCTCCAGCAAAGTATAGCTTATTATCTACAGATTCCCCCAATGTTCGAACTCTTCGCCAGTTCTCTTGATCAGTGATGTATGCGCCATTTGCATAAGGCTCAGCATTCCAATTTTGGAATAGATGTTTTATGTAGTTTTCCGACGCTTTACCATCAAATATCTCATCTAATTCTTGTAGAATGTAGCTTTTCAGTTCTTCATCAGATAATTGAACGTATGGTAAAGTGCCAGTACCTACAGCGAAAAGACCTAGAATATTTTTTGAAGTTTTTTGTCCATATGCTGCATCATAATAAAGTTTCTCACCTGCTGATTCCGGACGGATATCAAAGCCGACGAAAGTGGTATAGAACTTCTCTGAAAATTCAATGAATGCCTTACATCCATCCCATACTTTCACACTTTGTATTGCATTTTGTTTCTTATCAGGCAATGCGGGAACAAATTCAATCATTTCATTCTGAAGAATTTTCACAGGCACTGTGACAATTGCAATTTCAGCTGTATAAGAATTGCTTCTTGATTTTACGATGACTTTATCTTTTGAATAATCTATTGATTCGATGACTTGATTAAATAAGATTTGTTCCCGAACTGAAGGGGTTATATACTTTTCAAAGAAGTCAAACCATGATGAATTAATAAACTTTTGATCGATGGTGAAACCTATGTCCCGTACACCAATTTCAACCCCTTCAAACAATCCAAAATCTACTTCTGGATCATAAGGGGTGGTTTCCACATCAATCGATATTTGTGGATCATTGACAATTTCATCAAATATATTTCTTTCAACATGGAGCCATTCGGCTCCCAGAGGAATGGGGAAATCTGCAAATTCAAGATTCCTTCGCATTCGCCCTCCATACTCGTTAGAAGCTTCCAATATTTCTAGGGGATTCCCAATTGATTGAGTAGGTATCCAGCGGAAAGCCCTGCTGGACCGGCACCAATAATCAGTACTTTCTGTGGGCGTCTTTTGATCGACTCTGTTTTACAAGATCCAAAAGAGGCTTGCAATGGCAGCCCAACTCCTAAAAGGCTACACATTTTCACAAACTCTTTTCTATTCATCCTGCAACTAGATTGGTTACTTCTACTAAGCTAATAATTTTGAAATTCAGTGCTGACTTTTCCCAAGTAAGAAGTCCTGGTTTTATGTCAAAATCATAAACTTTTTAGGTGGAATTTACCCTCTAGGATTACCTGCTAGTGGGTAGCCTTACTAGTAGGCAAATCCCTTATTTATCACCATTATTTTGATCTCAGGAGTGTTTATTTGATCTCTATTAGAGTAAGAGTTTTTAATTTTTCTTTTGAATAGTATATCTAAAAGAGGATAGGATTGGAGTGAATAATGAGGAATGAGGAATGAGGAGTGTTTTGGATTATGTGTTTTGGGAATCCTATTCCCGCTTAGATGCTAAAAATTGCTAAATCCATCATCATGTCATATCTGTCAATTCCGAGAAGTCTAGCATTTTTGATTTCTTTCGTTCTTATCGGTACAGTTCTATCACAAGATTTTTCAGCCGGGATTAACGTCGCGTCACCTAATCCAAATGCTGTATTGCATCTAGTATCGCCTGGGAATAACCAAGGGATCATGATTCCAAAGCTTACCACTGCTCAGCGGAACGCAATGTCTCTGGATGCAAAAGATAAAGGTTTGATGGTTTTCGACGATGATGAAGGTCGATTTTATTTCTGGGAAGGAACAAGTTGGACGGTCATCAATGTAGGCACCAATGATGGCATCTCAAGTGTAAGCAGTGATGGGACACTCCAGGGAGATGGAACACCTGGAAATGAACTTTCAGTAAATGTAGGAACAGGACCAGATCAGATTGCGCAGTTAGATGGATCTGGGCAATTGCCAGAGAGTGTTGAAACCGATCCCTCTGTGCCAGATGGAGCGTTATTTACCGATAGTCAAGATTTAAGCCTGACAGGAAATGAGTTGGCAATTAGCAATGATCCTAATGCAAATGTGGACTTGAGTCCTTACCTCGATGATCAGGTGGTAAGTTTAGCAGATGGTGGATCAGGAAATGTGACCATAGGCGGCACATATCCAAACTTAACGATAGATGTTCCTGCAGCCAGTGATGAACAAGATTTGACCTTAACAGGCAACACATTGGCGATCACAGGAGACCCCAATACGGATGTGGATTTGAGTGGCTACTTAGATAACACAGATGCGCAGGACCTGACCTTAGCGGGTAATACCTTATCGTTGACAGGAGATGGAACAGATGTAGACTTATCTGCTTTTGCGAACACAGACGAACAGGATCTGACATTAACAGGCAACACGTTGGCGATCACAGGAGACCCCAATACGGATGTAGACTTGAGTTCTTACCTCGATGATCAGGTGGTAAGTTTAGCAGATGGTGGATCAGGAAATGTGACCATAGGTGGCACGTATCCAAACTTAACGATAGATGTTCCTGCAGCTAGTGATGAACAAGACCTGACCTTAACAGGCAACACATTGGCGATCACAGGAGACCCCAATACGGATGTGGATTTGAG
>JABSPG010000515.1 GCA_013214445.1 Ekhidna sp.
CAGGTCTTTTGTGTTTTTCCATGATTGACTCTCAGTTTGTTATGTCAAAAAGAGTCAACTTATTTCAGGACGATACAATCTTCAATTTTTAAGTCTAGTTGGTACTTTTTGCTGTCATAGGCGAGACTTTCCACTACCCCTTTTGTCAGCTCTTCCAAGTATTCTTTTGTGTAGAGGTTATTAAATTCTTCAAGATGGAGAAGTTTGTCATGAATACTTGCAATTGAATTGATTCGATTCATGGATTCCTGAATGAACTCTTTGAGGCTGGCGTCTTTCGAAAAGATGGATTTGGTGTACATCAGACTAGAAACCATTTGCAAGTTGTTTTTGATCCGATGGTGTAGTTCCTGAAATAGTCTGTCCTTTTCTTCTAAGGTCTGATTGAGCTTTTGCTGATTCCTCTTAGATTCAGAGATATCTTGAGCCACACCTCTTAGAGCAGTTATTTTTGAGTTTTCATCATATATCGCTTCACCATGCATCCACATCCATCCATTGCTATTGTCTCGTCTGACCGTTTCTAACTCCAATTCATACGGGTTGCCTTCTTTTGCTGTCTGGTCAATCTGCCTGGAAAGGAGTCTCCAGCTTGTTGGGGTAAATAAGGCTTCATGTTTTGAGTAGAGTGGAGCTGGCAACTGCGGATCAAATCCATACATTTTGTACAATTCCTCACTCCATGTCACGTTTTTAGTTTTTAGGTTTAAATACCAACTTCCCACTTTAGCCATTTTTTGAGAAGCGAGCAGTTCGTACTCTCTTTTTTCGGATTCTATTTTCGCTTTCCTTAGCTCTATTTCCTTAGCTTTTCTCTCGGTCACATTTTCAGCGACCACTAGCAGCTTTGAGATCTGTCCCTTCTCGTCCGATAATGGTGCTGTAGTGTAGGATAGATACTGATCTCCAAACTGGAGCTCGAACTTTGTTTCTTTTCCTCCTAAGGTTTTTTTGTATTGATTAACAACGAAGGAAGATTTTTCTTGGAAGATATCTTGAACCCTTAATCCAATAAAATCTTTGGGATCAATTTGTTCTTTTTCAAACTCAGCTCCTGAAGCAAAGGTTACTCTCATATCTTCATCTACCACAGACAAGTAGGAGTTGGGAAAGTTCACCGCTATTTTTTGCAAAAGCAGCTGGCTCTGTTGTGCTTTTTCTATTGATCTATTGAGTTGGATCTCCTTTATAACTACATCGGTGACATCTCGGTGTACACCAGTCATGCGTATAGGGATCCCACTTTCATCAATTACAACAATGCCATAAGCATTAATGTATACCTCCTTGCCCGTGTCATGCACGACCCTAAATGTGGTGTCATAGATCGTCTCTTCCGCAATCGCTCGTTCTATTGCTTTTTCAGCCCTTTCAACGTCCTCTGGCTTTAATATTTCCCTCCAGATATCATAGGTTATCGGCTTGCTGGAATCCAAGCCGTAAAGTTCATAGCTCCGCTCATCCCAGATCACCCTATCCTCTTGAATCAACCAATCCCAGATACCGAGTTGAGCAGATCTTGAAGCAATTAGAAGTCTCTGTTCATTTTCTTCTGCTTTTTCTTTTTCAGCAATTAGAAGCTTATCGGCTTTTTCCCTTGCCTTGATTCCTGCCAACATCTGAGAAAACACTCGAAGCATGTCTTCTTCGTTTTTGGAATAGACCCTATGTTCTTTCACCGAATCAAATCCGACAAATCCAATACAGTTATCTTCTATCATCAAGGGTAATGTGATAATACTTTTGATGTTTTGAGGTTCCAGAATATCCTTGAGGCCTTGCTCAACCGTAGGGGCTGAAACATCGGGAATTTCTAGTTTAAGGCCCTTTTTGTGTTTCTTGGTCCAATCTGGAATGATATCTACCGGTACATCTTGCAAGTTCTCGATTTCTGGAGTTATGCCTTGGTTGCACCACTCAAATGTGTTGGTGGCTACCATCCGGTCCCAATCATAATCAAAGACATAGGCTCTATCTACATTGAAAGAAATTCCAAGCTTTTCTATTGCCTCGGAAATGGCATTAGATACTTCCTCAAGTGGTACATTGATGAATGCTGCTGCAAGAGTTACCAGAATCTCTTGAACATTGGATTGGGGAAGCTTTGAATTCATAGACGGGTTATACTCCAACTAAAACTACACTTTTTTCGAAAGCTTTAAAGCATCAAACGATCCGTTTATTGGAGTGTGATAAGTTGTAGATAATGTATCTACTTATAGGCAAAATACCTGAAGTATCTAAGCCATTTCTGTTTTTGCTAATTCCAATTTGGCGGGTTTTGAGTTAAGCTCTATTCTGACAAAAGCCGCTACAACAAACAACGAAATGAGAAAATAACCTGCTATGACAAATGGAAACCATGAAGCGATGGATGACATATGACTCCAATCCCCGGTGTAGTAGATAACGCCAAGTCCCCATACGGATCTTACTAGCTCTATTCCTACCGCATGTTTTTTTAGATCCATTAGAGTTGTGTAGCTATAGACAGAGAAGAAAATAAATGCAGCATACATCAGAGACATCTCGAATGGAATTTTGTCTAGGCTATTAAATAGGAACAAAGCCATAAATAGCACCATAAATAACTGCAGATATGACCAACCTCTCAGCCAGATGCTACTAGGTGTCATATACTTGATCTGACTATATGGATCATCTATGATCTTTATGGGGTACTTTTTTGCAACATCCTCTGGTCGCCAGCCCGTAGGCATGAACCAAACACGGAGCTTATCTTTCCAGCGCTTAGTGCGCCAAGCATCAGTGATAACAAGCCAAGCATGCTGAAAATTGATGAGAATGGGATTCCAAGTTTTGACGGGACGTTTCACTCCATATACACAAGGTATATCATCTAGTTCTTCTTGAAAGGTACCAAAGAGCTTATCCCAGAAGATAAATATCTGACTAAAGTTTTTATCGAGATACTCCGGGTTGATGGCATGGTGCACGCGATGATGGGAGGGGGTCACGATCACTTTTTCTAACCAACCCATTTTTCCGATGTAGCGTGTATGGTACCAAAACTGTGCGAAAAGGTGAATAGGAGCTACTATTGCGAAAACCTCAGCGGGCACCCCAAGCAGTGCAAGGGGTAGCAGTAAGAAAGTGAAATAGAACACAATTTCCGAAATTGATTGACGCAGAGCACATGCTAGGTTAAATTCTTCGCTACTATGATGTATAATGTGCCTATTCCAAAGCCAATTGATTCGGTGTTCAAAACGATGGGTCCAGTATCCTGCAAAGTCTTTCCCTACGAAGGCGAGCACAAATGCAGCTACACCATCTATTGCTGTAGTAACTCCATAATACGTAGTATTTGAATCATTTGGTTCACTTTTGGTGACCTCCTCCCACGTTTGAGCGTTAAGGGTAGTACTTAGTACCAAAAC
>JABSPG010000516.1 GCA_013214445.1 Ekhidna sp.
CCCAGGAAAGAACAAAATCAAGTATTTGCTCACCTTCCACATTATAAATGTAGGGTCCGGCAGCCTTGTTAAAAAACATCGGATTTCCACCAACGGCATTAAAGGCTCGAACTGGCGAGTTTACTCCACCCGGGATATAGTCTTTTGCTCTATCAAAAAGCTCTTTACTCGTCTCTATTCTCATCGTCTTCAACAACCTCCTGTTTGGTATTTTGATTTATTAACTCAAGATCTTCAAGTGTAGTAATAGGGACTACCTGATTATCCTGAAAAATCCCATATCTCAACCCCTCCATAAGGGTTCCTTCTATTTTGTCGCCATTACTCCACCCTCTCTGTGGATAGACTCCATACTGGCTTAATAGTCTTCCCACCTGCATAGTCAGCTCATATCCATAGATGTGATATTCGTTTGGCATTACTCCTACCTCACGCACAAAATCCTCTGCAAGCCTTGAATAGTTATTAGAAGTTCTATCGTAGAAAGTGGGACTCAAAAAATTGATCTGCAATCGCTCCAACTGATCATAAGATACCAATGAAAAATCTAACCAGTTTTCGTATCCTATCAACCCGATACTATCTGTACGAACCTCGATCATGCTGATTAGATTATTTGCTAAAAGGTTACTCGATGTAGCCGCGAAAATGTGACCAATGCTATCGGGCTGGATTGAGAACTTCATTTCATAAGTTTCGATAACTTCCTCACCTTCTTCATCTCTAATAATACGCCCAGTACTTTCATTTCTCAGGCTCCTAGTTCTTACTATTCTCCCAGGAATCTCAGCAATGGAGTCCATTTCTACCTGTGAGTAAATAGTGTCAATTCTATACTCATATTGTTCAGTAAAATCTTTTTGAATTTGCTGAGCATCCTCATTGTTGAGTCTATCGAATCTTACAACGAAATACCCCTCCTCTTCAATAGTGTCCAGATACTCTTTAGCAATTAAGCTATCCCTTTTGGTTTCATAGAATATGAATACCTTCTTGTTATCAATAAATTTTGATGATGCATAATTAGCCGCCTCTCTCGCTTGAGTTAGAAAAGAAGGTCTGAATAAATAGGCAAACGAATTCGTTTGGGTCACTGCATCGTTAGATGATAAGGGATTAATCATTGTCACTTTATTGCTTTTCGCAAACTCTGAAACTGACTGGGAAGGTCCAGTAAACAAGGGTCCAACAATTAAATCTGCCTCATCTAAGAATCCTCCTTCGATTATTTTATCAGTGACAATCCGTTTCTTCTTTGAATCAAATGGAAAAAGGTTTACCCTGATGTCTTCCTCTTCCAAATCTCTGGAGGCTAATTGCATGCCTTGATACAAATCGAATATGATTGAATTTCTAATGACCGTCTGCGGAGTAGCTAAAGAATCAAACATAAATGGCAACACTACTGCTACCGCATACTCATCCTTTTTGATCAACGGCAAACTCTCATTCACCCTAACATCAAGTTTGAATTTATCAGCAAGCTCCTTTAACAGAACCTTGTCCTGATCTTCATAAGGCTGGCTGATGATGGCTCTTGCATAGTAGGAGCCAATTATTTCATTATCTGGATTTAATGCGTAGGCAGAGTCAAGCTCCCCTAAGGACAATGCCCCTAGGAATCGATCAATCAACTGTTCCCTCAGTTCTTTAGGTAAGGAATCTGCTTCCTTGAATGCCTTCCAATACTTTTTTTGTTGAAAAGCTGAATAGGTGAGCCAGTAGGCAACTTCCGTTTGCTGATCCCAATCTGGATACTTAGACTGAATCTGACGGAACATATCCTCTGCTACCTTTACCTCATTTAATCTCAAAGATGAAAGTCCATAAAAAAATGATGCATATTCACCAAAGACCTTATCATCAGTCAAACTTGAAAAAGATAGACGAGCCTCTTCGTAATTTCCAAGTCCAAATTGACGCTTAGCCTCCAGATACTCTCCTTGTGCTGATTGCCCCAGCAAAATAGAAGTAAAGAGGAGAAAGAAAAGGTAGTAGGCTGGTTTCACGATGAGTGCTTTAATTGTCAAAACTAAAAATTATTCCCACTCAATAGTAGCAGGAGGTTTAGAGCTTATGTCATAGACTACTCGATTTACTCCCTTTACATTGTTAATTATTGAGTTTGAAACTCTACCTAGGAACTCATAAGGAAGATGTACCCAGTCGGCAGTCATACCGTCCAAGCTTGCAACAGCTCTTAGCGCGACAACATTTTCGTAAGTCCTCTCGTCCCCCATGACTCCCACTGATTGAACTGGCAACAGCATTGCCCCGGCTTGCCAAACACCATCATAAAGTCCTTCTTCCTTGAGACCATTGATAAAGTGTGCATCCACCTCTTGTAGTATTCTAACCTTTTCTTCTGTAATATCCCCTAGAATACGAATCCCTAGACCCGGCCCGGGAAAGGGGTGTCTGCCCAAAATGAATTCAGGTATCTCTAACGTCCTGCCGACATTGCGAACCTCATCCTTAAAAAGCGTATTCAGCGGCTCTACCACTTTGAGATTCATCTTCGCAGGTAAGCCTCCCACATTGTGATGCGATTTGATTGTGACAGATGGACCATTCACGGACACTGATTCGATCACATCAGGGTAGATAGTGCCTTGACCCAACCATTTCACGTCCTGAATACTTTTCGCTTCCTCATCAAAAACTTCGATAAACACCCTACCGATGATTTTGCGCTTACCCTCAGGATCACTCTCTCCTCTTAACTCATCATAAAATCTTGACTTAGCATCCACTCCCTTCACATTCAAGCCCAGACCTTCATATGATTGCAAAACTTCCTCAAATTCATCCTTTCTTAGGAGTCCATTATCAACAAAAATGCAGTACAAGTTCTTTCCAATTGCCTGATGAATCAACATAGCTGCTACGGAAGAC
>JABSPG010000517.1 GCA_013214445.1 Ekhidna sp.
TCAATACCTCCCTACCCACTCAATGACTTTGGACATGAGTTTCCATACATTTTAGGTAGAGAGATTGTCTATTTGCTTGCTTCTAAAGGAAAGGGTGTACTTGAAGGATCTGAATGGGAAGAGATTTTTGCCCATTGCATAGGTGCGGACTGGAAACCTTCCAATGTAGGGCTTGATGATGTCGTTTTAGGTAACACCGCATGGGGAGCTAAGACAGTTAAATCAGGAGTCAAGGATTTTCGGACACTCAAAGCTGTTCGATTAATTTCTGGAAGAAACTCTCCAGTTTACTCATATGGAGGAACTATTGATACATCTGCTGACCCTAATCTCATCGGAGGTCAAGTTCTTGAAATTTGGAACGAAAGAGTTTCTTCAATAAGGGAGAAATACAAAAATTTGAGAACGGTGGTTCTTGTAAAATCAGACGACCTTTCTCAGGTGGCAGTCTTCGAATTTGATACTATCAGATATGATCCTGAACTCTTTGAATTTCATTGGAACACACGTGGTAACTTAGAAGGATTTGACAAAGGAACTGAATACAAACGATTCGTTTGGCAGCCTCATGGTTCGCAGTTTACAATTATTGAGGAAGTTCCCAAAACCTCTCTTATTCTTAAACTGAAGCAACCTGAACCACTGGACAGAGACAAAGTGTTGGAAGCAATTGGCTTTGATAAATCTTGGGTAACTGTAGAAAAACGAGAATAAAATACCCCTAACAAACACTAAAATGAATATGCGAACTGAGCCATCTGAAAGGACATTACAAACAGGAAACTTCACTGCTTCTAGCAACTGAGAAGCATACTCATTTTAGTTAGGCGTTATGAACCAAAAATACAAGACGAATTAATGAATAGAATACTAATCGCCCTGTTGCTGGGAACTCTGATCTCGTGCAACCCTAATATCGATCTGAGTAAGATTGTCCCAACCGAAGTAGATCAATTTGCAAGAAATTTTATCACAGATATTCAACAACACCAAATTGATGAATGTCTTGCCAGAGTTGCAGAGAACATGCAGAACGAAGAAGGCCGAACCTTTATGTCGAACGTAGCATCTGGAATCAGTCCATTACAGCTGGACTCGCTGAACATGATAAATGCTCGATATTCATCATTCATGGGCGACAATCCTACAACAAACTATGTTGTCGAATACGAACAAGAACTTGATGAACAGTCGATCTATTTCTTCTTCAACATTCTAAAAGAGGGGAATAATCTAACGGTAACAGGATTTGACGCAAGATGGATGGAAGCCCCTTTGACCAAAATCCATGCCTTTACATTTTCTGGAAAGCCTGCTATTAACTACATATTTTTCGTTCTAGCAATTGCCTCAGTTGGTTTCGTCATTTTCACTTTAGTAGCGGCTATTCGAACACCAATGAAACGTAAATGGCTTTGGATTATAGGAATCTTGTTTACGTTTATCAAGTTCAAACTCAACTGGACTACCAGCGAATTTGACTTTCAACTCATCAGTATTCAACTTCTAGGAGCTGGCTTTTCTAAGTCGGGTTTAGTTGCTCCTTGGTTCCTAACATTTTCAGTTCCGGTTTTTGCCATAGCATTCTGGGTCAAGAAATTTCAAAGGGAGAAGGAACAGGCTGAAGATGAGAAAATGGCGAATATAATAGCTCAGCGCAGCAACAACGAATCGGAAAAAGGTGCATAACATGCTGTGATCAAATCATGGCGATTCAGATGTAATAGAAAGTTTTCTACTTTCTAGAAACCCCGCCATATCTCAGATTAGCTCTATGGAATTAAAAAAAGGGATAGACCAAATCAGAGATTTGGCTATCTTGAAGCCGAAACTTAAACTAAATCACACGCCACGCTTGATACAGAGGCGTTAGCTACCAATATTCCCCCTGAATGAAATACTCTCTAGCTTTCACAGTTTTCATTTTTCTGCTCAACTTCAGTTACGGTCAACGAACCCAAGAACTAATCAAAAGAATCGATAGTCTTTTTTTAAAAGATTCGTCACAAGAGGCATTTGACTTAACCTATGATCTTGTTAAGAATGGAAATGATGATCCTTTAATTCTACATCGGCTTGGAATGCTTTACCTAGGTTTTCCGATTAACCAACCAAAAGAAGCCTTAACACATCTGCAACGTGCTCAAAACCTAACAAGTGATGACAGTCTTAAGAACGCCATACACCTTGATATTGCTCAAGTTTACTATTCAACGATGAGATACGATGATGCCCTAGCTGAATTAGAAGTACTAATTGAACAGGAATATTATAGAGCTTCTGCATTAACTATCAAAATGAGCATTTTCTCAGATGTAGGCCAATATGAAACAGCAATCAGAATTGCAAAAGAAGTCTTAACGCTTGACCCTTACTTACTTCCAGCAATTGTCAACACTGGCTTCTTGTTTTTGAGCCTTAACCAACCTGATAGTGCTCTGAATTATTTTGAGAGAGCTAACGAACTTAAACCAAACGACCCGGTCATTATTAATAATATCGGATTCGCCTATTACAAACAAGGTAACTTGGAGGAATCACTTGACCTGATCAACGAGTCAATCAGCATTTATCCTACCAACTCCTATGCTTACCGGAACAGAGCCTATGTACTAACTGAATTAAACAAAATTGATGAAGCCTGTAACGATATTAACAAAGCAATTGAGCTTGATTATCTAACACTATACGGAGACGACATCCTTGAACTTAAGGAATCTAACTGCCAATAAATCAGTAGCTAACAAGCACTAGCAGGCATATGCCGGAGTGCCTTCTTTAGAGTTCAGTGTAACTTGACCGCTACACTACCCATTCTGCTAAGTTGGTTTCTCCTCCATCCTTTTCGTCTTTCTGGCTTTAGGCTTGCGGAACGCAGTGCTTCGTAGATACTGTTGCGGGGGTTGGCCAGTTTCGCTAGCTTAGTGCTCTTTGCAACTTGTGGGCATACGAATTCTATGACAAAACCAACTCTTTTTTCACATTGATAACTGGTTGATTGAAATAAGGCGTTTGTCGCTTGATAACGCTATACATTCTATGAATTAATTTGTTCCTCACAGCATTAAGTACGCTCATTTTCGACTTGCCTTCTGCCACTTTCCGCTCATAATATTGCTTCAAATCTCCATCGCGTTTCACTGCTGTAAGTGCTGCCATATGAAGTAAACTCTTCATCTTTCGATTTGCAAATGGACTTACTCTTGGTTTGCCCTTAAGACTCGTACCTGACTCGTATGAATTAGGCACTACTCCTGCATAGCTGCCAAACTTCCTAGGATCTGTAAGCCTACTGAAGTTGTAAGTACAGAGAATCATATGAGTTGCTACTTGCTCACCTATCCCTGGTATAGTTCGG
>JABSPG010000518.1 GCA_013214445.1 Ekhidna sp.
TATCGTCATATGCCCTAGCTGCTTCCTCCTCCGTTAAGAAGCTTCCACAGTTAGTCTTCTTCAGTACCCCATTGGTACTATCAGCAACCACAGCTCTCCATTTCACTAGTACCTCCTCGGTACGTATGTAGACACCACGATATCGAGAAGAACCTTTCCGTTTCCTTCTATTGTTTACCTGCTCTTTCCGAGTTGCCCATGTGCAATTATCAGGTGTGTAACCTTTACCATTGTCCACTCTTTCAATGGAGTGCGAGGGAGTTGGCTTTCTGCCCATATCCAGAAGGAAGCTCGCAAAGGAAGCTCTCCATTCAGAACAGACCTGTATCCCTCTCCCTCCATAGTCAGGGTATGCAGGTTGGTTTGGATTATGGCACCGTTGCTTCATATTGTCCCAAGAGTTGTATTCCGGGCTCTTGACCATACCGTGTGCTCTCTTCGTACAGGGCTTACAGGTTTTCGGCTTAAGCCCCTTCCTTACACCAATAACATCTCCGCAAGCACACATCTGGTCTTGATAGAGCAACTTTCTACCGCTCATGGTTTTGTGGTAGGGTTCTCCTACTATCTTCATTGTATTCTCCTGAGTTATTGATTTCTAATGGGTATCATACCAATTTTGCCCGATTTGGTAATCTCCAGTGATAACTACGTCCATCTTATAAAACCGACCCATCTCTTCCCAAGTTTCTACACATATCTGGCCAAGCTTGCAGAGTTTCAATTTAGCTACAGCTCTGGTTCCGTTGATAGTGATTTCTGGGCTTCCCCAGATTAGGTTCTTAGTCTGACGTTGCCTGTTGTGCCAACGAGCTATTATCTTCTTAAATGCTTCGGTAGCTTTCTTCTTTTCCTTTTTAGTTAATGTTTCGCCATCTTCCGAAAAGCGACTAAAATCCATACGCATTCGGTGCACAGCGTCAACTGAGTCACCCGGCATCCCCATCTGTACTTCATCCTTACACTTCAACTGCATTCGTTATTTGCAGTCCGATACTAAATATCTGCCCCTGCTTTCACAAGGTAAGCGACTATATCACGGTCCGTTCTGGACCCCTCCCGTTTCAAACCCACTTGGGCCTTACTCTACTCAGTTCCACTGTTGCCAGCGCCCTTTCGATAGTCTGTGAACGTTGAGATTAAAATGTATATTTACTAGAAATTCTATATCCATTTTAATCCCCTTCGCTGCTGATTGACTTGTTAGGTTTCCCTAATTTAGCTTTCCAGCAATTAAAGAGGTTATTCGATAGCTATTCCTAGCTAAAGCCACAATTTTATTATGGTAAAAAGTAAACATTTCTACGCCTGTTCCCGGTACATAGTCCGGTGATATATCAATCATACCTTCTTCAAGGAGCCTGTCCATAAGGCGGACAACACCTGTTTTTATGATGATTGCGCCTGTTGATTGACATTGAAGATTCAAAGCACTATGTGGTGACCGACATAGAAGTTTACGTCCATCAATTCCACGTATGTAGCCTTGTTCATCTGCTGCCTTAGTTACTCGCTCAATAGCATCAGCTAGTGGTTTCAATCCCTTCATGATGCGACCTCTGATTATTGAACCACAGATTGTGTCTTGTGCTTCCTTGTATGTCAGAGAATCTTTGCGTTTATGCCACTTAGAGTGTCTCCACATAAGTCCATCCTTTGCCCAACCACGTTCTTTGAGTTTTTCAACAGAGGCAAATGCTTCCCTACAACCGGGTACATCTGAGCTAGAACCTAGCTTAGAGTCACCAGCTCCGTACAATACATTTTGTTCAAATACACTCGTTAGGTGTATCCAGTTCTCTTATGAACTTCTGCATGTTTCCACACAGCTCGGACTATATCACGACTCTTTCGAGCCCTCACCGCTTCCACCCACTTGGGTGTACTCTACTAACTCATCTAATTGATGGTTTTCGATAGTCTCTGAACTTTTAATATAACTTACTGCATTTTTAAGGAATTCCGCATTATCTTGGAACAACCCTATCCCTCTATTACAATTGTGACACAGCAGTCCACGAAACCTTCCGGTGGTGTGGCAATGGTCTATGCACAGCTTCATTTTAGAGTTTTTATTAAGAACAAAACCTTCTGACCTGCAAATCTTACACTTACCTTGTTGTGACACATAAGCATCTACATATTGGTCGATTGTTATACCGTATGTAGTCTTTAAGTACCTAATGGTAAACGCATGTTTTGCGCAATGGTCGGAACAGTACATCTCGCTAGGTGCCTTTGGTGTAAACAGGCATCCACAAGATTTTATTTTACATGGCTTATCTTTAAAGAAACCTTGTGGGTACTTTTTTGGACTCGCCGTTTGTTTGCTCTTTGTAGGGTTTTTAAGTATGTACCCAAATACTACTTCTCTAGCTGTTTCTCTTGTGATTTTCATATTAAGATACCTCCTATACTAGTTATATTGCTTAGCTGCTGATTTCCCAATACTATAAAGTTTTTACTATGCCCACTGTCATTACACAATGGTTCCGTATCATACATTTCTGCTGATAGGTAGTATCTATAGTCTTAAGGGTGTCCCAGCAATTCAATGAGTTTTAAATGCGCTATTGTGTTAACGCATATTCGATAGTTTTTGTGTTACCACGGCTGTCTGAGAAATCAGGTATAAGGTTCCAAATTTCGGTATGGAAATCCCCATGTACAATCTCATTAGCTGTTTCTTCATCTTCCATAAAATGGGCCAATACCCGTGCTTCCAATCCAGCAGCATCCGAGCCTAACATTAGGCCACTTTCATAGGCTGTCCAGCACTGTCTCATCTCCATTCCTAGAAGTGCACCACCAGATGGAACGTTTACGATATTAGCATGACGAGAACGTGCGGTAGGTGTTCCCATGGAATGGTTTATTGGTGTAACTCTTCCATCAGGTCTGATATTGTTTAACCAACCTTTTGAAGGGTTTTTGAAGTTAAGGACGTTAGTTCTTCTTGATTTTCTTATCAAGAATTCCTTCATCATTTCACCGATACCTTCTATCCCAATTGAATCATAACTATCATCAGTAAGTTTTGGATTACCAGTTTTAGTTAGCTCAGTATGTTCCCACTTAGTGTAGCGTGTAAGGTACTCTATAATCTGGGCATTGGACCCTAGGTTGTAGTATACGTAACGAAGTCTTGTAAATGGACCTGATACATGTTCCCAGCCTATAGGTGCTCCCATTCCATTCTCAGCTCGTGCTTCAGGGTCTATGCTCTGAGCGTAAGCAGCATCATCTTCATATGCACCAGCTAAGCGGTCTTTTGCTTCTTTGGCTTTACGAGGTTTCCGAGCCTTGATAGCTTTGGTTATTACTCTCCCAGTTTCTGGGTCTGTGATAGCTGGTGTTG
>JABSPG010000519.1 GCA_013214445.1 Ekhidna sp.
GTACCTACAACAACACTCTGAACTGTGGTTAATGAATTTACACTAAGGTCACCAACATTTGATAAACTGTCAGCCACAAGAGTGGTAAGTTGGCTCTCATAAAGAGGGGAATCCGCTACTTGAGCTAACATAGCACGCATACCTTTCCAAGTAGCGCCCCAGCTGGACAGGACTTGGTTACTGGAATCTATGATGATGTACCTGCCAACAGTTCCTGATGCGAATGGTACTAATTTAAGAGGAGATAGGTGAGGGGCTTCAGTCTCTCTCTCCCCCAATACCTCATTCCATCCCGTACTAGGTGCAGCAGTAGAGCTATATACAGTAACGCCCCTGAGTCCTCTCTCGGACTCCGCACCGCTAGTAAGTACATAATTTTGATACAACATGCCGCTTAACTTTTGGTCACTACCTAAATCCAGTATAAGTCTCAGTGGTGAACCTCGGCTTATAAATCCAAGCGGGGGACTGTTGGAGGTGTCAAGAGGAGGGAACGTGCCTAAACTGGTCCAACCAAAGTTGCCTGTATCTCCATTACTACCAGACGTTGTACCCCCTAGTGGTAAGTGCATATCATGGTCTATGTCAGTTATACCGGAACCGTTACCTACAAAAGTCCCAGTAGTTGATAAGTCACCTTCCACATGAACATTCTGATTGAAGTCCCAGGTTTCACTACCACCATCCCACAGTATTGTCTTGTCCGTACTCCCTTTGAGTGTAATTCCTCCTCCATCTGCTGTCAAGTCTGTAGGGGTATCTGCTACACCTAGTTCGATGTTTTTATCTAGTATCTCTAATGTAACTGTATTTATAGTGGTAGCTGTACCATTCACTGTAAAGTCACCACCTATAACCACATCTTCAAATGCAGTTAAACCAGTGTGAGAATGGTTATCAGTAAACGCCACCTCTTTGTCTTCGAAGGGTCTAAGGTGAGCTCTTACATATGCCAAACCCTCCGTATCTTCAGACACACTCAATACGCGCCCACTGTCTGAAGAGAAGCTGATTTCTAGGAAATAGGTAGTACCCTGCCTCGCTTCAAGGGGGTGCCTAAACCACCAATCAATCACAGAGGAACCAGTAGATAGCTCGACTATCATTTTTCTATCTCTATACACTACCAGTCCAGTATTGTCTTCTCCTACATGCAAGGAAAGGGTTAGTTCAGTACCTGCTCCTATCTGGTCTTCATGCCTAAACTCAATCCCATAAACACTCATATCAGATGGTAGAATAAAGTTACCTATCCTCGGTCGGTATGTTATTGGGTCAGTTTCCGCTCCACCTGTCAGAGAAGTTGAGACTAGTGTATCCGAGAGAACACGCCCGAATGGTTGAATTATCCCCTCTGGTCCTTGGTTCTCTAGTAGAGATTGGTCCTTAATACCCCCCCACAAAGGGTACATGTCTATATTTGTTTCATAATTCTTGAAAAACACCGCATCGTTACCCGAAGAAATAGAGAGTATGCCTCCTAGGTATATGCTGTCTTCAGTAGTTACAAAAGGCAGTCGTGTTACTAACCTATCAGGGGACTGCGTTACGTACAATTCCGCTAGTACTGCTTGTTCCCCTTCTGTCAGATTTGTACCTCCTGTTGTTGTGCCAAAGTTTTTACTAGAACTGAAGTTTGACATGTTACCTCCCATCACAGTTTATATTTAGTGCCAAGTGTGTGCAGCCCGTGATGGGGGTTGTTATATTGACCACAACCTTACTCACCTGAACACTGATACTAAAGAAATCTATATCACTTAAAAGTATCTCACTATCTGGAACACTGTATGTCCTGATACAATTAGGTGGTTGGAGTAAAAAGGTAACGGCACCCGTCATTCCTGCTTCTTGCCACCACTCTTCTTTCTCCTCCTTGAGCCTCGTCCCTCCATACTCTCCAATTTCAGTCAGGTAGTCTAAATTTTCCTGACCTACTGGTACGGTGTAAGTTTCTATTGATACTGTCATTAAAGGGTAACCTAATGGTACATCAATTGCTATTTCTCCTGTCTCACTAATTTCTACTATTCTTGATTTATTGTAATTCATAATCCGTCAAACCTTCTTAAAAGTCCGCTACCTAGCGGAGGAGCTGAAGTCTATCAGCTCAATTGTTTTAAGTGCCTAGACTCATCCTAGGCACTACCCTTGTTTCCTACATTGCAGACTCGTATTACCGTATCCTCTCTGCTTATCCTGTCCTTTCTAACATTTACTTGTTTTTACTTTCGTCAGCACTGATAGCTGACAGATGGTTGTTTATTCTGGTACTGGTATTTCTTCTTTAATCTTTCCGATAATTCCCTGCAACTCAGATATTTTAGTCATGTCTCCATCTAGTATTGCTGAGAATATTGCATCGATGCAGTCACCAACGGCTGTTTCAAAAGCCCCTTCTGGTGACAACTTCTTGATGTACTCTTTCTGCCGTTCTTTCCTGTAGTTGGTGTTCTCTCCATACCACTTAGAAATATCAACAGTATACTCTGGCCTTGAGGGAGAGTCTTTCCCTTTTAGCCCTATCGATCACTCATGACTATCTTCTAATTCACTACAAGACTTCCCCTTCTGGTACTTCTTCAATTACAGCCCTTGTCACAGGCTCACCTTCAACACCCGAAGATTCCACTTTACGAAGCACATCAATCTTAATCGTTTCAACGAAGAATGTACCTAATGGTAAATCTGTATTAGCAGAGATATCATCGAAGGTGTACTGTCCTGATGTAGGAAAGTTTACAATTACGCTAAACTTCCCACCAACCACACTGGCTGGGAAAAGTACTAATCGACCATCATCTCTTCTGAGACACATAGAGAATACTCTATCAGGTACAAGGAGTTCTCCTGTTATAAGAAGGTTTGTATTTTCAGTTGCAGTTATCCAAGTTAGTGTTGAATTGACCTGCTCTGCGCCTGTAACACTATCTACATTGATATTGAAGGACACATCTGCAATCTGGCCATCTCGAACTTTCGGTTCATACACTGAAAAGGCTAAATCATCAAGAAGTACCCTGCGACCTTTACCTGAATGTAAGTTTGCACCTTCTTGTGTTATCACGAACTCCCCTGCTGTGTCCCATGTCCTTGTGACAGTTGCTACGCCATCAGTAAACTGGATACCAAGAGTTGTATAGTTTCGACCATCAATACGACTGATGGGCATAGCGAATAATCCGGCCTGACCAGTGAACTCGGTTACAATTTCAACCTGTTCAGATAATGGGTCAGCCTGTGCAACTTGGAATTGCATTGTGTGGATAGTCGTAGCACCAACTGGGATAACTATTCGATGGTCATTATCTTGCTCAACACCGTCAATTTTGCAGCTAGTAATAACAAGTTTA
>JABSPG010000052.1 GCA_013214445.1 Ekhidna sp.
TGATGTAGCAGTAATTGCCGAAATCACAACATCATTATCTGAAATAACCTGATCAAGATTGTCGAAATCTTCCACCAAGACGTTCTGCTCTTTGGCTAACTTATCTGCTTTTGATTTTGTGCGGTTTACGAGCGTGATCTCAGCCTCTGTGGTATCCAGATTTTCAAGAACATTTTGCCCAATTTCTCCTAATCCAATGAGTGCAATACGAGGGCTCTCAATATTTGCAATAAAGCCACCGACAAGATCCACGGCAACAGAAGCAACAGAAGCTGTCCCATCTTGGAGTCTAGTCTCTTGGACTACTCGCTTATTTGCAAAGAAAATGGTATGCATTAAACGATGTAAATGTGGGCCTGCTAAATTGAGATCTGCGCTTTGTTGATATGCTCTTTTTACCTGGTTGCTGATCTGGATATCACCAAGTACTTGAGAATCCAAACCTAATGAAACTCGGAATAAACGATCTGATGCATCTACCGAGTCGTAATTGAACATATATGTCAAAAGGTCATCGCTAGGAATATTCTTTATTGAAGCTATCAACTTCACCATTTCTTCGGTGACGTCATTTGCGGAAGTAAAATAGCACTCAGTTCGATTACATGTAGAAACCAATAGGGCTTCTTCCAATCCAAAGACTTCCTGAGCTTTTAACAAAAAGTCAGTAGACTCTGCATCAGAGAAAGCAACCCTCTCCCTGATATGAATCGGGGCGTTTCTATATGATAAACCTATTGCCTTAAAACCTTCCATTTCGAATACTTAGCATGCAAAAATAAACGTGGGTTTGGTATATTGGTGTTGATAAAAATCAGTTGGTACTTATTTAGAACAATTATAAATAGTGCTCAAATACCTCATAAATGCAATTTCTAACGCCATTGGATTCACTAAAACAGAATCAAAGGGGTCTTTGGTTCTGATTTTTATCATAATCTGTCTTCTTTTCTCCTATCAAGCGCGAGTCAAATACTTAAAAGAGCAACCTGTCAATCTTCCGGACAGCCTGGACATGGAATGGTTAGCTGAAGTGGAAGCTTCCATAAAACTGAAGCGAGATAAACAGAAAGAATACAAATACAAAAATAAGAGCAGTCCTAAAAGATATCTTGGAAAAGCTGAGTCTGACAGAAAAATCAAGAAAAAAGAAGTAGTACCTTCTAAGAAGATCCTTGTTGAAAAGAAAGTCAGCGATTTAAATGTCGCCACAGCAGAAGATCTTCAAAGGGTGAGGGGAATTGGTCCTGCATTTTCGGAGCGAATAATCAAGTACCGAACGTTGCTGGGGGGCTTTGCAGATACTACTCAGCTGCATGAAGTTTATGGCCTTCAACCTGAAGTGATTGCTGCATTGACTACCCAATTTGAACTATTGTCTCCTGTTCAGAGAATCAATTTGAATGCTGATTCACTAAAACACCTAGCAAAACACCCGTATATCTCGTACGATTTAGCTCGCATCATTCTGAATTATCGCTTACAACATGGTGATTTTACAACTGCAGAGGATCTCAAGAACATAAAGATCATCGATAAGGATTCATTTAATAGATTAAGGCCATATTTGGAATAAGGCATGCAAAAAATCCTTAAATCATATCTTCGGCGACTTAGCAATCTATCTGGAAACAATAGATCACTTTTACTTCTAAGGTTACTCAAAGAACAGTTTATCGATGCGCATGACTTTGACTATGAAGAGAACGAGCCGAGTTTCGAAATAGTCAAAAAATTGATCGAGCAACAAAAACGAGTTAAGCTATGCTCAGACATTGACAGTCATAGTAAGCAAGGCAATGATCTGGGCAAACGATTAAAAAAAATCAAAAGGGTCGAAGAGTTCATCTTCCAAGAGCGAGGAGCTAAAGACCTGTATCTTGGTTGGCCATTTGTAAGTGGCAAATTTTCTGACGACACGCCGGTAAGATGTCCGCTTCTATTCTTTCCTGTCTCAATAGAAAGGGAAGGCAATAGCTGGTATCTAAATAGGAGAACTGACGTGAATATCACTTTCAATAAGACTTTTTTACTTGCCTATGCTTACTACAATCAGGTTCCACTTGATGAGGAATTGATTGAAACAGTCATTGATGACTATAACAAAGATTCTACCTCGTTTAGAACTCAGCTGTATGAATTGCTGAAAACAAGCGGCGTTGAACTGAACTTCAACCAAGAAAATTTCCTAGATGAACTCAAACCTTTTCACGATCTAAAAAAATCACAACTTGAAGGCTCTGAGAAGACTGGCGTCTTGAAGATGCATCCACAGGCAATTCTTGGAATTTTTCCTCAATCAGGATCTTACCTAGTGCCAGACTATGTGAAACTTTTGGAAGATCAGGATCAGACAGATCTAGAGGAGTTTTTTTTAGCAAAGGTCCAAAGTGAGAATGAAAATCAACTTGCATTGTTCGATCGAGTAAATGAAGAGAATACGTTTACACCATTCCCACTTGATGCATATCAAGAGCAAGCCCTAAAGGAAATAAAGAAGGGAAATTCTATGGTAGTCCAGGGGCCACCAGGAACGGGAAAATCTCAGTTAATAAGCAATCTCATTTGTGATTTTATAGCAAGGGGGAAGAATGTCTTGCTTGTATGCCAAAAACGAGCAGCATTAGATGTCGTTTATTCAAGATTGAAAGAGAAAGATGTTCACGATTTTGTAGCACTCGTTCACGATTTTAAGAACGATCGCAAACCTATCTACGAACAGATTGATCAGCAGATAGAGTCAATAGACGTCTACAAAGGCAAGAACAATAGCCTTGATGCCATTCAATTGGAAAGAGGTTTTTTACAAGCAAGTCGAAGAATCGACCAAATTGTAGAAGAACTTCAAGATTTCAAGGACGCCCTTTTCGATGAGTCTGAATGTGGAAAGTCTGTAAAGGAGCTCTATCTCACAAGCAATCCAGATGAAGCTCACTTCAGTATGAACTTAGAATACCGAGCCTTTCATTTTGATGAGCTTGCTGAAACTGAAAGAAAATTTACTTCTTATCTGGACTATTATGATCGATTTGAAGGCAGGCCTCATTTCTGGGCGAAAGGAAGATCTTTCGCCTCCTATCAATCTTCCGATATACAAAGGATCATAGAGTCAATCAATCAAGTTCCAGTCTTCAATGATATGCTTGTTGCTGAATCAGGAGAAATTGGTTTACAGCCAATCGATTTCGAAACAGGCGAATACTTGTCTATCAAGCTTTCTGAATTGAGTTCTTTGTCTGAAGGACTGGAGGAAGCTGTGGTATTTAAGGTTTACCAGCAATTGCACTTTGATAGACCGACAAAAGATTTGAATTGGCTTTCTCAAAATGAGCGTACCATGATGGCATGCTTTAGAGGTGTCGGTTTAGAAAGTACTTTGCCTTCAAACGAATTGGGCAGATTTCAAGAAGTACTACAGTCTGCTATGGGTGCCCGGAAAAATCCTCTTACATGGCTGAAATGGCAAATTTTTTCTAAGGAAAAGACTTTTCTTAAGCGGATCATGGTTGCCAACAACCTGAAAAGCACTAAAAAAGGGTTTAGCACGCTGGTTGAGCGAATTGATAATAGACTAAACTTTGAGCATTCGCTATCAGAAATTCTACAAAATCCATGGCTGCACAACTTTCCTCATAGCTTTCGAAAAATAGATCTGCAAGATTGGTTCTACTGGCAAAAAATGGGGCTGAATATGTATACAATCGCACAAACGGTAAGATCATTTCAGGAACTTATACCAATAAGGCAAGTATCACATCAAACTTATCTTGCTAAGCTAACCAGTTTGATCTCTCTCATAAACAGAGTGCCTGCCCAGCTAACTATCTGGAAACCTTATCTAAATATTCACCAGATAAGGAGTGTAATACTTAAGAAAGAAGATCTAAGGAGACTCGAAAAGATTCTAAAAAAAGACTTTGATGCACTTTGTGAATATCATAAACTGAAATCTAGCTTATCTGCCGAACAGACTAAAGTACTGGACGAAATCACAGATTTGAACCCATCTACCACCGAGGAAGGAATGCAAATTTTTAGAAATAGTGTATCTCTTGCTTGGATAGATCATATAGAATCGAAGTATCCAGACCTTCGCAGTGTTAACTCTGGGAAGCTTCATACGCTCACGGAAGAATTACAAGATCAGATAGAGGCTAAAAGAGCAGCTAGCAAAGAAATCCTTTTACTAAAAGCACGCGAAAATACTTATGAAAATGTAGAATACAACCGTCTGAATAACAGAGTAACCTATCGGGATCTGCAACACCAGGTAACAAAAAAGCGGAGAATTTGGCCCATAAGAAGAGTTATTTCAGATTTCTCGGAGGAGCTGTTTACGTTACTTCCTTGTTGGATGTGTTCTCCGGAGAGTGCCTCTGCCATCTTTCCAATGCAACAAGCATTTGACTTGGTGATCTTTGATGAAGCATCACAGTGTTTTGCGGAACGTGGCATCCCCGCTATGTACAGGGGTCGTCAAATCGTGGTAACTGGGGATAGCAAACAGCTCCAACCCAGCGACCTGTATAGAGTACGTTGGGAGGAAGATGATGAGAATTCTCCAGAACTTGTGATTGACTCCCTACTAGATCTAAGCAAACGATATCTACCTGAAGTCAACTTAGCAGGCCACTATCGTAGTAAGTCTCTCGAGCTCATCGATTTCTCCAATCAACACTTCTATAGTAGTAAACTGAGACTATTACCTGACTATCAATACGTAAACAAGCAAGAACCAGCCATTGAATTTAAACGCGTAGATGGCATTTGGGAAGATGGTGCAAATCGTTTAGAAGCCAATTTAGTCGTGAAACAATGCATAAGTCTTCTTAAGCAAAAACCAGAGCTAGAGATTGGCATTGTCACGTTTAATTTCAAACAACAGGGTTTGATACTAGACCTATTGGAAGAGGAAACGGTGAAAGAAGATATGATCCTTCCAGATTCCTTATTTGTTAAGAACATTGAAAATGTGCAGGGAGATGAAAGAGACATCATCATTTTTAGTGTAGGATACGCTCCTGACAAAAAAGGCAACCTTAGACTTCAATTTGGAAATCTTAATGCTGCAGGAGGCGAAAACAGACTCAATGTCGCTATAACAAGATCAAGGGAAAAAGTCATCGTTTTCAGTAGCATTGCCCCTCAAGAGCTGAGGACGGAAGAAACGAAGAACGAAGGTCCTAAGCTTTTGAAAAAGTATCTTGAATATGCTCAGAATGTCAGCAAGGGAAACTGGGAACCACATCTTCTAAATGATGACACGCATCACATAAACTGGTTCCTACGCAAAAAACTAGAGGAAAGTAGTTTTCATGAATCCAACGAATACAAAATTGCAAAAGAGCTGCCTTTTGCAGATCTGAAAAAGAACAAAAAATACACTGGACTTATTTTAACAGACGATGAGCGATTTCATCAATCATTATCGACCAAACAAATCTACGCCTATCAACATTTTCATCTAAAAATGAAAAACTGGCCTTTTGTACGTTTTCATTCCAGAGAATACTGGCTGGACAGAACTGAAGCTCAGGATAAAATGCGAAGATTCCTTCACATAAACGAATGAAAGGCTAAATTACTTCTGTCCCTCGGCAAATTCCACTCTAGCCCCAACCGATAGAATGAAAGGCAAGGTATCACGCCTCATATACTGCTCCAGAGATAGCGAGTAGGTACCTGGACTGTCGAATGAAAAGTTCTCCTCCAATATGAAAGAATGGTCAAAGAGATCTCCAAGCCCACTTCCGAATGGTTCGCCCGTTTTTGGATCAAAGAGATCCACTTGTTTCAACTCTTGGGCTAAAACTATATCTAAAGAATCCGAAAGTGTATACTGAAAGTACAAATTGTAAAAAGGATAAGAAGAAGCGTTACGAAAAGTCGCTTTCACATTGTATTTGGTGTCCGCGTCTACAATTTTAAAATCAAATCTCTGCACAGAATCAAGATGCCAAAAAGCCTCTTCCATGTCATTAAAATCTTCATAGACTCTTGTGGAATCACAGGCTAGTAATAGCATTCCGATTGTTAAAAGTATCAGGTGTCGCATTCTATGATTTTTCAGCTTTTTGTTGAGGTTTCTTTCCTCTGAATTTATTGCGCTTTTTCTTCTTTTTCTTCTTCGATTTACTACTACTGAACTTACGATCCATTGCTTCAAGGTCACTATTTATCGAAGTTTCAACCTTATCAGCTTCTGTTTCATTTTCCAATAGGGAAAAAGGCTTCTTTCCTCTCTTATTGAGTTCTTGTACTTCCTTGACCCTATCTGTGTCTACCGCATACCAATTATTATCCCCTTCATAGCCAAACCACATAATCTTCCTAAAGATATCAGTCTTTTGTAACCTGGCACTGCCCCTTTCAGTCTTCAACTGACCTTCTACTTCAGGAATATCTTTCAGGGCATCCATGTAGGTATCCAGTTCGTAATTCAGACAACACTTCAATCGACCACACTGACCAGATAGCTTGCTGGGATTCAAAGATAAATTTTGGTACCGTGCAGCTGATGTAGACACATTTTTAAAATCCGTCAACCAAGTAGAACAGCAGAGTTCCCTTCCACAAGCACCTATGCCTCCAATCCGTCCGGCTTCTTGTCGAACACTGATTTGACGCATTTCAATTCTAATCTTGAATTCACTTGCAAGAATTTTGATCAGCTCTCTAAAGTCTACTCTGCCCTCCGCAGAGTAGAAAAAAGTTGCTTTGGTACCATCCGCCTGAAACTCAACATCCGTAAGTTTCATGTCTAGTTTGGTGTCCTGAATGATCTCCTTAGTTCGATACATCACTGTATCTTCCCTATTCCTAGCTTCAGTCCAGCGATCTAAGTCACGTGCGGTCGCTTTTCTATATATGTCTCGGACTTCCTTTTCTTTGATTTTCTTTTTGGACATCTGAAGGCGAACCAACTCACCTTGCATAGAAACGTATCCAATATGATGCCCATTTGGCACATCCACCACTACAGGGTCACCCGTGACAATGTCTAGCTTGTTGCTATTCTTAAAGAAGTCTTTCCGCCCGTTCTTGAATCGAACCTCGAAAATATTGAACCGGTGCATAGCAGGCACATCCATATTTGATAGCCAATCAAAAACATTGAGTTTATTGCACCCCCCAGTGCTACAGTGCCCGTTATTTTGACATCCGGCAGATCCTCCCGTTCCACAGCTTGCGCATCCCATATTCCTCGTAATCTAATAGATATAAGCTGGATATTGAAGACAGTCGTTCATATACTTATTGTCCTAGTTCTTTGAGATCAAAACCAATGTCTCCTCTAAACCTCTTCCCTTCCCAATCAATGTTTTCTCCGCCAGAATAGGATTTGCTCAGTGCTTCTCCAAGATTTTTACCCAAACCAGTCAAAGCGATCACGCGCCCTCCGTTGGTGACTAGTTTCCCCTCTTGCTTCTTGGTGCCGGCATGAAATGGTAAAACACTTCTGATATCACCCACTGAAATTTCATGGCCTTTTTCATAAAACTCCGGGTATCCTCTGCTGACATACACCACTGTAGATGCAGTAAATCGTTCATATTCAATTTCAGTGTCATATAACTTCTGATCAGCAGCTGCGATTAACAGATCAAGAAAGTCCGTTTTGATTCTAGGTAATACAACTTCTGTTTCAGGATCTCCCATACGAACATTGTATTCAATAACAAAAGGATCACCACCCACATTTATCAACCCAAAAAAGATAAACCCACAGTACTTCACCCCCTCCTTCTTCAAGCCTTCAATCGTAGGCTTTATTATTCTAGTATTTACTTTTTCCTTAAACGCTCTGTCTGCAAAGAGTACCGGTGAAACTGCACCCATACCTCCAGTATTAAGACCCGTATCTCGTTCTCCGATTCTCTTATAGTCTTTTGCTTCTGGTAGAATGCGATAGTCGTTACCATCAGTGATTACAAAGAATGATACCTCAATTCCTTTTAAAAACTGTTCCAGCAAAACTTTCTCACTCGCCTTACCAAACTTCCTGCCCTCTACCAAATCCCTCAACGACTCTCTAGCATCTCGCAATTCCTCAGTGATTATAACCCCTTTTCCACCAGCTAATCCATCTGCTTTTAGTACATATGGAGGATCCCATCTCTCCATGTATTTTGTGATTTCCTGAAGGTTTTCCATGGTAACTGTTCTGGAATCAGCAGTAGGGATATCATGACGCTTCATAAATTCTTTAGCGTACTCCTTACTGCCCTCCAATTTTGCTCCCTCTGCATCGGGCCCAATAATCTTTAGATTATCAAATTCACTTTTTGCTCTAAAGTGATCGACAATACCGTTCACTAGAGGGTCCTCTGGTCCGACAATGAGCATTTTAATGTCATGTTCCTTGATGGCTGATTCAACTTTCGCGAAATTTTTTGCATCCAAATCAAGGTTTGTCCCGACTTTGTCAGTCCCTCCATTACCTGGAGCTATGAAAATTTGACCACACTTCGGACTCTGCTTGACTTTCCATGCAAGCGCATGTTCTCGACCACCGGAACCAAGAATTAGAATGTTCATTTTAAGGTAATTTGAATTGGAAGCTAAGTTCTGCGTATTGCAGGTTTTTTCAAAGAAAAATCCACCTTAGTGGGCATATTCAGACATGAACTTCACTCGCATCAATCTGACCTCATCCTCACTGTAATACTCACCAAGTTCATCCATGGCTACTGTAAGCTCATCTGTTTCGGCATTAAGGAAGTAATCGTAAATATCATCCTGCCTGTCATCGTCCAGTAGTTGATCGATATAATAGTCGATGTTCAGTTTCGTACCAGAGTAACAGATGTTTTCAACTTCGGCAATTACATCTTCATACTTCATTCCCCTTGCTTCAGCGATCTCCTCAAAATCCATCTTCTGATCAATGTGCTGAATGATATAGATTTTGTTTTTTGACTTAGTACCTGAGGTCTTGATTAATACATCGGAGGCAGTCACAATGTCATTATCTTCGATGTAATCTGCAATCATTTGCAAGAATGGCTCACCGAATTTTCTGGCCTTGCTTTCTCCTACCCCAACGATCTGCTTTAGGTCATCCATGCTGGTTGGGTAGACTGTGCACATCTCCTCCATAGAGGGGTCACTGAAAATGACATAAGGAGGTATATCCTCTTGGTGCGCAATGTCTTTTCGGAGTTTCTTGAGCATTCCGAAAAGCACTTTGTCATAGGCACTCACATTTACTGGAGCCTTATCAAGATCCTCTTCGCTATCTGCATCCGCGTCATACTCATGGTCCTTAGAAAGTTTATGAGAATAGGGACTATCCAGAAAAGCATCTCCTTTTTTCGATACTTGGAATACCGCAGGGTTTTCAATGTCTTTCTTCAAAAATTCATGAAGAAGTGTCTGCCTAATGGCTGACCTCCAGAAGTTTTCGTCACTATTGATGTCTTTTCCTTTGCCAAAAACATCGAGTTTATCGTGATCGTAGCTCTTGACATGCTGTGTAGCTTTGCCGACGATCAATGCCGCCAAATGATTGATATCAAATCGCTCGTTTGTCAGTTTCACTGCTTGAATTACCAACTCAATGATCTCTTGCCCCTCAAATTGTTCCTTTGGATGCCGACAGCTGTCACACATTCCGCGACAGTTTTTATCATTTACTTCATATTCCTCACCAAAGTAATGAAGTAGCTGCTTTCGCCGGCAAACAGATGACTCTGCATATGACGCCATTTCTTCCAGTAAGAACCGAGCGTTTTCACGCTCAGTAACTGCTTTGTCTTTGTTGAATTTCTCCAACTTCAGAATGTCATTGTAAGAATAGAACATCAAGCAATTGCTATTGATGCCATCTCGCCCTGCCCTTCCAGTCTCTTGGTAGTATCCCTCAATAGACTTAGGAGCATCATAATGAACAACAAACCGGACGTCTGGCTTGTCTATTCCCATTCCAAAAGCGATGGTCGCCACAATAACATCCACATCTTCGTTTAAGAATCCATCTTGGTTCTTCATTCGCTCCTTAGATTCCATTCCGGCATGGTAGGGTGCTGCATTTATGTCATTTACCTTTAAAAATTCAGCAATTTCCTCAACCTTCTTTCTACTCAAGCAATAGATAATCCCACTCTGACCTTTGTGATCTTTAATGAATTTGATTAGCTGCTTCTTGGCATTTTGCTTTGGACGAACCTCGTAATAAAGATTCGTTCGATTGAATGATGACTTAAACAACTGAGCACCATCCATAGATAGGTTCTTTTGAATATCCAACTGGACCTTCGGGGTGGCAGTAGCAGTCAGCGCAATCATCGGAATATCACCCAATTTCGCAATGATGTCTTTGATCCTTCTGTACTCAGGCCTAAAATCATGACCCCACTCAGATATACAATGCGCTTCATCTATAGCTACAAAGGATATTTTCGCTTGCTTCAAAAACTCAACATTCTCCTCTTTGGTCAAAGACTCTGGTGCTACGTATAGCAACTTTACGGTTCCAGAGATTGTATCTTTTTTGACACGATTACTTTCTGATTTCGTGAGCGTAGAGTTAAGGAAGCGAGCATGGATGCCGACCGCATTCATCTGATCAACTTGGTTTTTCATTAACGCAATGAGTGGCGAAATGACAATCGCAGTTCCTCCTTGAACAATTGCTGGTAACTGATAACAAAGAGATTTACCCGCTCCTGTAGGCATGATCACAAAGGTGTTCTGTCCGCCAAGAATATGGTGAATAATTTCCTCTTGCCTGCCCCTGAATTGATCATATCCAAACACACGCTTCAAGCTCTCTCTAAGACTCACTTCTGAAGTTGTCTCCATTCTAAGATTTAGATGTAAAGTAATAAGTTAGTTAAATCCTTGATCGCAAACAAATATTCCACCAGGGTGCAGTGTACAATTGTACGCTCTTGAGAAGCGTTATATTTGCGAGACTAGTTTCTAATGCTAATTTCTAATAAAAATATATGAGTTCAAACATTTATGTGGTGATTATGGCCGGCGGTAGCGGCACTCGTTTCTGGCCTTACAGTAGAGATACAAAACCCAAGCAATTTCTCGATGTATTAGGTACTGGACGATCCCTATTGCAAATGACGTTTGATCGCTTCACTGCAATCACTACTCCTGACAAAATCTTAGTTGTCTCTAACGATAAGTATGATGATTTAATCAAAGAGCAACTACCGGAACTGGGAGAGCATCAAATACTATTAGAAACAGAGAAAAGGAACACTGCTCCATGCATTGCCTATGCAGCGTACAAAATCATGAAGCAAGATCCTAATGCTGTGCTGGTGGTTAGCCCTTCGGATCATGTCATCTTTAAGGAAGACGCTTTCAATGAAGTGATCGGTACTTCCATAGAAGACGCCACAAATAACGAACACCTGATCACCATCGGAATACGACCCAACCGACCAGAAACTGGATATGGATATATCCAGTATTTGACAGATTCTGATAGCAAAGTAAAAAAAGTCAAGACCTTCACGGAGAAGCCCGAGTTGGATCTGGCAGTTAAATTTTTGGAAAGCGGCGATTTTCTATGGAACTCAGGTATATTCGTCTGGTCGATAGATGCCATCATAAAGGCCTTTGAAAAGCATGAAGAAGGGATCGCTAGCTTGTTTGCTGATGGTCTATCCGAATATTACACAGATTCAGAAAAAGCCTTCATCAAAAAAACCTACAGCCACTGTAAGAACATCTCTATTGACTATGCGATTATGGAAAAGGCTGAAAATGTCTATGTTGTTCCGGGTGACTTTGGGTGGTCTGATCTTGGATCATGGAATGCCTTGCACGAAATAAAAGACAAAGATGAAAACGAGAATGTGATTGAAGGATCGGTCATGACCTACGCATCAAAAGACAATTACATCAAAGGGAAGAAAGATAAAGTCATTGTTGCCCAAGGATGCGAAGGAATGCTCATCGCAGACTTTGATGATGTGCTTCTGATCTGCAAAAAAGAAGACTCCTCCATCTTCAGAGATTTTATAACCGATGTAAAGGCTGAGAAAGGAGAAAAATATATTTAAGCTCTGCGCTGGCGCTGTACTTCGTATAGCGCCATACCAGCTGCTACTCCCACATTCAGGGATTCTATAGATCCTGACATTGGTACTTTTACCACACGATTAGAAAGCTCCAGCAACTCATCTGAAATGCCAGCCTCTTCCGAGCCCATGATGATCGCTGTGGGTATAGTAAAATCAGCTTTGGTCAAAACCTTCTTGGTCTTTTCAGAGCAAGAAACAATGGAATAGCCTGACTCTTGAAGAAACCTAGCCGCATCAACCAGATTCTTTTCTCGACACACGGGAAGATAGTTGAACGCTCCCGCAGAAGTCTTGACCGCATCTTCATTAATCTGAGCACCTCCTCTTGCCGGAATCACCAAAGCATGCACTCCCATACACTCAGCTGTTCTGGCGATAGCACCAAAGTTTCTAATATCTGTGATCTCATCTAAGATCAGAACTAATGGGTTTTTACCTTCTTCAAAAAGTTTTGGGACGATATGCTCCAATGTATGATACTGAACTGGTGATATCAGCGCCACCACCCCTTGGTGATTCTTCTTTGTAAACTTATTGATACGCTCTATAGGAACTTTCGAAATGGGCGTGGAAGTCTGATGCAACTCCAGCATCAACTCCCTGTACAGATCTCCCTTCAAACTTTTCTGAATAAAGACTCGCTCCATGTGCTGACCAGACTTGATTGCCTCAATCACAGTGCGAATACCATAAATAATATTTGACTTCTTATTCATTCAGATCCCTCGACGTAGATAGGTTATTTGGTTGAACCACAGCTCCTGGAAGTTTCCATTTCTGCGAAGCGAGTAGGTTCTTGGGGCAAAAAAAGACGATATGACTGTGAACTCAAAAGCTTTACCATCATCATAATACCATTCCTCGCTGTTCCCGGTTCTGTAGACTTCATCCGGCGCTCCAAAGACTATATACATCATACCCCTGTCTGTCTTCCATCCAGGTTTGAAGTCGGTAAAAAGTCGGTTGGCATTTCGAACCCAAGTATAGTATCTTCTAATAGCAGCTCGCGCTTTTGACTGGGTGTCGTAGGTATTCATCCAAAAGGAATCAAAGTTTTGCTTTAGGTTCTTCGCGTTAATTATTGACTTTTTTTCAGGCTCGCTCGTCAGGTAAAACATCGCCTCCACCAGTTCCGGTAGCTGCCTGCTATCAGGAAAATAAGGAGGCATCCGAAGCATCGTTACACCCAAAGCAGCTGCAGAGTCTCTCCTGACCGTATAGAACTTTTGTTCTTCAAATTCTGACAACCCACTAAAGACTAATGTAGTATCCA
>JABSPG010000520.1 GCA_013214445.1 Ekhidna sp.
TGTTCAATTTTCATGGATTTGGTGGCAGTGCAAGTGAACACCTGAGCACTGCAGACATGCGAGCATTGTCTGAACTACATAATTTCATTTTAGTATACCCACAGGGCACTTGCTTAGATGGGGCTTCCCATTGGAATGCCTGTCCACTTGGAGGAGATAATAAAAGTCCCAGCGACGATTTCGGGTTTGTCGAAACGCTAATTAATCAGCTTTTATCCGAATTCAATATCGATACTAACCGAGTTTACGCCGCTGGGTATTCAAATGGAGGCATGATGGCCTATGGTTTAGCTAACCATAAAAGTGAGCTTATTGCAGCGGTTGCATCAGTATCTGGAACTATGTTGGATTGCATTGGAAGTACCAGCAACCCTATGCCTGTTATCCATCTCCATGGTACAGCGGATGAAGTTATTCCCTATGATGGAAACGACTTCTATCCTTCGGCGCAGACCACATTGGATCATTGGATTGATTTCAACAATACCAACACAACCCCGAGCTTTACAAGCGACGACTCAAGTGGAAAAACAATTGAATACAATGTCTACGCTGAGGGGGATAATTCAGTCTCTGTCGAACACTATAAGTATGTTGGTGGAGGACACGTCTGGTTTAACGACACTTTTGAAGGTCAAAATGCTTCAGAGTTAATTTGGAACTTTGTTTCCCAATACAATAGGAACGGATTGAGGTAGTGCCTTTCAATGTGAACGAAACAAGTCTTCAAAAATAGAACGGGGCATAGGATAGATTCTATTTTACCCTTTTCCCATGCTTTATGACCATATCTACGTCTTGAAGAAGGGAAACATAACGTAGCACATCCCCTTTGACTGCTATAATATCCGCATATTTTCCTTCCGATATAGTACCATACTCATTTTCAACACCCATGATTTTTGCCGGCCAATAGGTGGCCGCTCTGATGGTATACATAGGATCAAAATCAAACTCGTTGACCCAGACATCTAGTTCATTCCAAGTAGACTGAATATGGAATTTCATAGGAATTCCACTGTCTGTCCCGATTAGGAGAACTACCCCCGCATCTTTCAACTGATTCACTTTCTTTTCTAATGTGGGTTTCCGGATAGGTGTGAGCTGAAAGTAGGAAAGCCTATCCGGATATCGAAAGGATTGTCTAATATCTGCGACAATGGAATCTGGAAGACCCAAATGCCATTCAGGATTATCTAGCTTTTCTCTATTATCCCGCACATATTCATAATTGTAAAGACCCTCAACCGTAGGTGTCCAAAAGAGCGGACCCAAATTCATCTGGGCTGTTCGTTCTTTGATCATTTCCATCACATCGGTTGGATATTCAGGGGCGCTAGATAGCCCTGTATGCTCAAAACAGTCTACCCCTGCAATCAGTCCTTTGCGTATTTCCTCCGGTCTATGCCCGTGAGCAACAACGGTCAAATTATTTTTATGAGCCTCATCTACAATTGCATTTACAATGGCCTGAGATAGTTGATCCTGATCTATAAGTTTAATGCAATCAACTCCTGCATCTGCAAGCTGTGACACTTTCTCTCTGCCTTCCTTTTCACTTGCTACACCCCATCTGAAAAGCTCAGTCCCCGGATAAGGTTCCTTCTGGATAAATGGACCTGAAACATATAATGTTGGACCTGGAATCTCGCCCTTGTTTATTCGATCCCTCACCGAAAGGCTTTCCTGCAAAGGACCTCCCAAATCTCTAGCACTTGTGATTCCAGCCATTAGCAACTGGTGAGCAGATGCCGGCATGATCACTGACTCAAACAAGGGAGGATAAGTTTCATCCCAATGCTTGTAATCTGCATGACCGTTGATCATCAGATGGACATGCATATCCCACAAACCAGGCAAGACGCTCATTCCCTCAGTAGAGATAATTTCCGCACCATCAGGAATCTCAGTGACACCAACTTGACCGATGGTGGTTATTCGTTCTCCGTCTATGATTACCACACTGTTCGGAATCGGATTGGAGCCAAAACCATCAATCAATGTGCCGCCGACAAGCGCCTTTAGCTGAGCAAAACCTGAAAATGTATAGATAAGTAGAAGGAGTGTTATCAGTAGTTTCATAGCAGTTGGAGTATACATGGAATTAACGAAAAAGAATCGATTAGTTATCCTGAACCCGTTTCTACAAAATTTTTTGCTACATTATATCTTCATAAGGCTACACACATAGTTTTAGCATGCTCAAAATTCACTGAATTAACAGTTAATGGCGTTTGAATTTGAAGCAATATGAATGATGATCTTCTGAATCGTTGAAATGGAACATATTCAAGAAAATAGCGACCTACTAACTACCGAAGAGTGGAGGAAATACACTCACCCTGAGACTGACCACAACTACTACATCTCGAATCTGGGACGGGTGAGGAGCTATAATGCCAAAGGTGAATTGCACTCCCATACCGCCTACAAAAACAACGGATATAGATGCATCCCATACAGAAAAACGAATGGGAAGAACGGACTGATTTACCTGCACAAAATCATGCTTTCCATCTGGGTGGATAATCCAAATGCATACAAACAATACAGATTCAAAGACAAAAACTATTCAAACTGTACTGCGATGAATTTGGAGTGGATAAGTGATGAGCTCTACACCAGCTTAAACAGTGAAAAAACCAAAGAGACACTGATCTATCGTAAAAAAAGGAAGTTAGTTCCCAACTCCAAGTTGAGCGAAAGTAGAGTCGCCATCCTGAAAAAGCGCATTATAGAAAACGAAAAGAAAGAAAACCCGATGAAGTGGACACTGCTTGCCAAGCAGTTCGGAATTAAATACCGACAGTTGCATAGCATCAGAACAGGGGAATGCTGGGCACATGTAGATCCTGCGAAGTAGAATTTTCTTTGTCATTTTTCAAGTTGATTTCTTTCTAAAGCGAATCCCCCAAAACTCATAAGTTCACCCCTATTTGTACTGATTCTCTCCCTCTGAAACATCAAATCTGGCAATCCTACTCCGTGTCGTATTGATTCCTGTTATGTATTCGTACAGATTTTGACTGCATAACTAGCATAAAGTCGAAGTAAATAATTACTCTTTCTAGTTAGTTTGGAATCATTAGCAGGATTCAAATATCAGTAGAGTCAAAATCAGAAAAATAATTGAACAAATGGACTGTGTAGTTGGAGTTGAGGCGTATGAAAGAGAGTAATCAGTCAATTACTAGCTCCAATAATACAGGATCTGATTTTGAGCGGAGATTGAATTTCATCTCCAGCATTACCAACGATTATGCTTACGAACTTCTCTTTTCCAAGGACGGTAGAAGGGAAATCACTTGGGAAATAGGCCAGCTA
>JABSPG010000521.1 GCA_013214445.1 Ekhidna sp.
ACGATGGTCCACTACCTGCAATAGAGGTAGTTACACCTAATGGTGGCGAAACGTTTAACCTCGGAGATGCAGTTAGCCTTACGTGGAATGAATCAGGTTTCGATCCGGGCGATCAGATTCAGATCACGCTCTACGATGGTGTAGTAGGGGCCATATTGAATGGTTCAGATCCGGATCAAACCGCCGGTTTTTATGCGGGATCCTATACATGGGTGGCAGATCAATCCGGTTCGAATCTCACCTTTATTGTGGACAATACGACCAAAGGTGTGAGCGATGTGAGTGACGCTACGTTTACTGTAAATGCAGATGCCGTTGCTCCTAGCGTTTCTTTTGTAGATCCTTTCCCAACAACTGTTGGTGATTTCGATGCAGGTACAGAGACGTTTGAGCTTTACATTGAGTTTGATGAAGACATGAATCAAACGGTAGATCCAGTGATATCCTTTCCCAATGAAGATCCTACAGCCACACTTGGCTTTAGCTCTGGAACCTGGGATTCTCCTACTACTTATACCGCGTTTTTCGATGTAGCGGATAATGATCTGGATCTCTACAATATAGATGTAGAGGTTTCTTCTGCTCAGGATTTGGCGGGAAATACTATGAATACCTTTACGGGTGTGGATGCTTTTTCCATAAACATGGGATTAGTAGCGGACTTTAGTGATGTGAATCCTTCTACTGGATCTTTTGAGTTGGGCGGAAATGTTACAATCACTTATACAGGTGTCAATTTTGATCCAGGGGATAATATAGAAATCAGATTTGCTACGAACGCTTTTTTTGATGGTGAAACAGGTTGGTCCTATTCTGAACCCGTTGCACCAGATATCACTGGCACGTATTCAACTTTGGGAGAGAGCGTGAATTGGGTCGCAGATAAAGAGGGCGATCTTTTCGTGGTGATTAGAAACACAACCAAAAGCCTTTTAGGTGAAGCTTCAGGCACCTTCAATGTTGCTGATTCCAATAAAACCGTCGAGGACTTCAATACCTACTCTGGGTCATCACCAAGCAACTTTACGCTTGACCAAACCTTTACCGAAAATGCCACTGCTACTTTTGGTACCGGAGACTTTGATTTGTCAGGTGGTTCAGTAGTTGCTACTGCAGTAGGTAGAAGTAGCTCGAACGCTGTGGTGTTGGCTCCATTGGGAGGAACAATAACCACCTACGAGGTGATTGGAGCCACTAGATTTGGTTTCTATCCGAAAAGCCAAACTTCGTTCTCCAGTTATGATGTCCAGTTTTCTACGGATGGAACCACTTTTAATACCATCGATACGCAAGTTGATACGGCTCCTCCATTTTATTTAGGTGGATCTGCAGGAGAGTATGTCTACAACTTTGCTCCAGATAGTACAGGCTTTATTCGAATAGTTAATAATGAAAGTACGGAGACATTGACAATTGACGATTTCTTTGTTTCGCTCCCTCCGCCAGATGTTACTCCTCCTACGCTCACTTCTGTCTCAATAGGCATGGATCCCACGGGCAATGTAAACTTTGCCAGAACAAGCGATGTGATTGATATCGCGATTACCGCGAGTGAACCCATTACGAATATTACCGCCAATTTATTTTCTGGTGGTAGCCCTGTGACAAATAGCGGACCAAACATCAGCGGAGGTCCTACTAGCTGGAATATACGCTATGCTCCAACGGGCACAGATACCGAAGGCGCATACACCTTCACGATTGACTTTGAAGATTTGGCGGGCAATCCAGGTACTACGGTAACTTCGGTAACTGATGGCAGTTTTGTGAGCCTGGATAAGACTGAGCCAGTGATTACAGGAACGGCGATCTCAGCAGATAATTCGACCTTAACAGTAGACTTTGACGAAGACATCTATTCGGATTCAGATGGATTGACAGCCGTGACGTTGACCAACTTCACTGTCAGTAGTGCATTAGGAGTAGCTACTGTGAGTGGAGCATCGATAAACGTGATCTCAGGCACACATGTAGAGATTGGCTTATCAATTACTGGAGATGCTAATGGAGAAGAGGTGGTTACTGTTGAGACCGATGGGAATGTGTACAATGGTGCAGGGTTGAATATGCTACCAGGTCAATCCAATAACACGGTCAACTTGAATGACAATACGGCACCCTTACTTTCTGGTTTATCTGTGACGGGTATATCGGATAATGGAGTGGATTTAGATATCAATATGAATGAGGAAGGTACGCTTTATTATGTGGTCACGGAATCAGCAAGCCCTCCGTCAGCGGAGCAGATTAAGTTAGGTCAGGATGAGAATTCAGATGCAGCGGCTAGGTCGGATAACTTCAACATAGTTGCATCCAATACCTACAACTTTGGTATTGGTAGTCTGAATCCATCAACGACGTATCACATTTACTGGGTGGCAGAAGATGCAGCGTTGAATGAATCGAATGTGGTTACCACTTCGTTCACCACGGAGGATCCTCCTGTGAGTTTGACCTACCAGACGAACGCAGTTCCGAATATACCACTGGCTGCAGGGACGTCTGATAACCTGATCTATCAGGTCCAGCTTGATGTATCTGGAGGTACCGCTACGATGGTGGGGATGTTTTTCACTCCGGATGCTACCACGACCTATCAGGAATCAGACTTTACGCAATTCAACTTCTATGAGTCGGTAGGTGTTGATGATTTTAGTTCAGCGACTTTGATCGGCTCGAATCCATTTTTCAATGGAGACCCTCAGCTTCCGGACGGTAGTATAGGCATACTTTTTTCCAGTGTCTACACAGACGAGACGGTATACTGGTATGTGACAGCAGATGTTGCTGCAGGAGCTACGATAGGAAACACGTTTGGTTTGGAAGCCCCAGCGATAGGCCAGAATTTTGGCATTCAGGAAAGCAGCAACGATACTGATGGTGGGCTTGCTGCAAGCAGCACATTTACGATCGATGCGGCAGCTGTTCCTCCCATAATTAGTGGTTTGACAATAGTGCCATCAACTACTGAGATTGATGTTGATATTTCGGT
The DNA here is from genome assembly GCA_013214445.1 of Ekhidna sp. GTDB lineage: Bacteria > Bacteroidota > Bacteroidia > Cytophagales > Cyclobacteriaceae > Ekhidna. The sequence continues at coordinate 2,993 of JABSPG010000521.1, forward strand.
AGACATAAATTCTACACTTT
>JABSPG010000522.1 GCA_013214445.1 Ekhidna sp.
AAGACCATAAGCCCTTTATCATCCGAGCCTACAGACATTGCGTTACGTTGAGCAGTTGTTAGCTTCGGAATCAAGATCCCTTGGTTACTTCCCGGAGAGACCAAGTGTAGCACTGCATTAGGATTTGGTGTCTCAGTGTTGATACCCGCAGAATAATTCTGTGAATAAACACCATCGACAAGAAGGAACAAAAGCAAAAGAGTGATGCTTTTCGAAAATGATGAATACGACATGATGATAGTTTTCAGCAATTTCAGTTCATTGCTTCAAATAATTCAATGGACTTAGGTGACATCTTGTTGACATAAAAATCACTAACAAAACATATCCATTCTTAGTATAATACAAAAAAATTCGCTATACGAAAGAGAGAAAACACATTTTCTGATTGCTTTAGCCCTGTTCTGACGCCAGATTATTTATGATAGAAATCTACTCAAAGTGTCGAAAAAACAATTCGATTAGCACTTACGGTTATTTGAGTCAAGAGGGCTCGTCAAGCTTAATTACTCATAGAGTTAAATCAACTTGCCTTCAAGACCTGTGTAAGATCCTAATTTGACTCCCTGTTGCTGCAACTACAATGTCAATTTAATGGAATTAATAAAGCGACTTCCTACCTTTGTTATATGCGCAGATCGGTAGCTTTCCTATTTCTCTTGTTTATTTCAGCCTTCGTCTTTGGGCAGGATTGTATCCAGAATTTAGATAGTGCATTCTACTTCAAAGAGGTCAATCAGCAAAAAGCAAAGTACTATGCTAATAACCTACTTGCGTCCTTAGATTCTTCAAAATGCGTCACCGAAATCGGAATTGCTTCGACTTATAACAACGTTGGTTTACTGCTATGGGACCTAAATGAAAAATCAAGGGGGTTGTATGCACTAAAGCAAGGAATAGCTCAAGAATTAAAGACAAAAGACTCTACAAACCGTGTTCTTCTAGGGCCATATTACAACCTCGCAAGCCTGTACCAGGAAATTGCCGATTACGAAAAGGCAGAGGAGTATCTAAAAAAAGCTGAGAATGTGGTTCGATCTTCTGCCGGAGCGAATACTAAGGAATTAGTACGTCTGCTGCACAAGAAGGGAATGTACTACAGGGATATTGGACAATTCAACAAAAGCCTGCGCTCTCTAGAGCAAGCCATAGAAATGAATGGCGCAGAAAACAACGATTCAACTTCCATTTTCTTAAATATAGAGTTAGGTACAACCTACAAGTATTTCGGTGATCTCAACAAGAGCGAAGAAGTGCTTTTAAAAGCCGTAGAGCTTGCTAAAGGCCAACACGAACTACAATACCTGGTAGCAATCGATCGATTGTCCACACTCAAAATGGAGCAGGGCGAATACTCCGATTCTGAAAACTACCTATTGTATAACCTCGCACAGAAGCAGGAAAAATATGCAGAAGATCCCAGTCTTTCGCTTGAAACCCTCAATGGATTGAGCATATTGTACCACCGACTAAATGACCTTGAGTCCGCAAATGAATACATGAATGAGGCCTTGGATCTTTCTGCAGGTATGCGAAGGGTACGCCCCTACCTCATTAATAACCTTGGAACAATTTACATGAAGGAAGGGAACTTCGAGAAGGCACTTGAATGCTTTAGTGAAAGTACAGAAGAATTTAAGAGTCTATTTGGAGCACTAAACCCTGACTATGCAAGTAGCCTTAGCAACCTAGCAAGTATCTACAAGGAACAAGGATTGCTCAGCAAAGCACTAAATCTTTATACACATGTTTTGGATATCGACAAGGTCGTATTTGGCGAAAAACATCAACGTTATGCGACTTCTTTAAATAATGTAGGTCTCATCTATCTCGAACTGGGAAACCTTTCACTCGCAGGAAAGCTCTTGTACCGAGCTAGTGAAATTCGAAAAAATTCACTGGGTGAGTATCACCCAATCTACATTAAAAACCTGAATGACCTGGGGATATACTACCTATTGCAGAAGGACTCCATCAAAGCAATGGAACAGTTTAATCTAGCCCTGACGCATGAAATCAAACACATGCAAGATATCTTCCCTGTCTTGACAGACCGTCAGCGACAGCTCTATTTCGATGATGCCCGGTATAACATTGAACGATTCAATTCACTGGCATTTACCAAGAGTTACATCAATACATACTTTGCTGAAGATGCGTACAACCATTTTATGAATACCAAGGGTATTCTCTTTTATGCATCAGAAAAGATGCGAAGAGTGATCCAGAACAGCGATGACCCTCAGGTGAAAAAGCTGTATGATGAATGGCGAGAGATGAAGTATCAATTGGCACAGGCCTACCTACTAACCGAAGAAGAAAGAAAATTTCGGAAAATCGTTATCGAAGAATTAGAAGATGAAAGTCATGAGCTAGAAAAGAGCTTAGCTCAGAAGATATCCGCATTTTCAGAGGGTAATCAAGCCAGCTATCACGCATGGCAAGAGGTAAGTAATTCGCTGAATGAACGTACCGCTGCAGTGGATATCATCTCCTATCGAAACTACTCTGTTTCACAGCAGGACACCACCATGACTCAAGGATTTGAAGACCAGTATAACTACATAGCAATGGTTATAAAAACCGACAGTAGCTTCACTCCTGTACGACTGTCTCAGTCTTTAGACCTAGAGAAAGGATTTACAAGGTATCGAAACGCACTTAAGTATGGAGTTCAGGACAAAACAAGCTATGCAATTTTCTGGAAGCCGATACATGAACACTTGAATGGAATCGAGTCAGTCCGATTCGCTCCTGATGGTATTTATCATAAGATGAATCCAAGTGTCTACTACAATACCGATAATGAAAAATACATCATGGATACCTATGATATCGTAAACGTGACCAGTGCCAAAGACTTGATATTCAGCGAAGAGAAAGACTTTTCTTTCAAAGCAAGCATTTTCGGAAATCCAGATTTCTCAACGCTGCAGTTAGATTATTCATTAAAGCAATTACCTGGCGCAGAACGAGAAGCAAGTGCCATCACGGACATACTTGATGTCAGACGCTGGAAAACGAGCACATACTACTTCAAAGATGCTACTGAGGAACGTGTAAAGTCAGTAGCAAACCCGGGTGTTCTTCATTTAGCCACACACGGCTACTTTGACGATGACCCAAATCACGAAAATCCTTTAAACAGCTCGGGACTGTTTCTTAGCACCACGAACCCTGATCAGGAAGATGGTATGCTTACTGCTTACGAAGCTATGAATCTGAGTTTAGAAGAAACAAACGCAGTAATACTCGCCGCATGTGAAACTGGTTTGGGAACAGTACAAAACGGGGAAGGAGTCTTTGGTCTGC
>JABSPG010000523.1 GCA_013214445.1 Ekhidna sp.
ACCTCAGAAAAATCGAAAGTGCTTCCTACATCCTCAGCTAGTGCTACCGTGTCAAAGCCCTGTCTTCGCCTCACAGCTTCCATCAAATACCCGGATACCATTTCCTCTATGGGGTTTGAATCCTCATCAACCACCCTAACTGAAAGGTCTGCAGTTGCAAGAACAATTTGTGGGTTTATGTTCAGTGTCAGGTCAGGAAGCAGCGTATTGTTTGCCTGCCCGGAGAATGTTCCCATACTTTCAAAATTGATGGAATTGATTGTCAGGGCTGAATCTAAGATGGAGAATGCTGAGCCATCTCCAATGTTGGAATTATTCCTAAAGAATTGGTAAGAAGTTGATGACCCACCTGCGGAGGCAGTCAGTTTCTGGTCAGATAGGTGAGGAATTTTAAGAGGTTCTCCACCTGTCACTTCTAAAAAGTTCAAATCTTCCTGCGGGCTGTAGGTAAGGCTTGGAACATGTTGCATAAGCTCCAGATCAGCAAAATCTAGGGAGTTGCTAGCTACGTTGAGTGTCTGGACATTCAGACTAGCTACTGCAAGCAATCCGGAGATCTGGTTATTGCTCAGATCGATGGATCGCACCTGACTTAGAGCCACCTCTGGGTTGATCTCGAAAGCTGGAGGCATTTCACCCAGCGCTCCTCGATTACCAATATCGATCGCGGCAATTCTTTGCTTCTCCTCATTAAGCGAGATACCATCCCAGTTTCGCATGCGATCATTTTCCCAATTTACAGCTGGATCCCAGCTATTTCCAGCTAAGGACTCAAAAATCTGAAGTACTGCCAGCGAGTCTGCAATGGTTTCAAGATCGATTACAGTTTTCGCTCGCTCGGTATTTGAGTTTGCCGAAACTTCACTTGCGGTATTTACCAGTCTTACTCGGTAATAGTAGTTTGTTCCAAAATCAAGTCCTTCAATGGCTACAGAAGTCGCAGTAGTCTCAAAACTCTCATAGCCAGTCAAGAATTCCTGAAAATCTGAAGTTGTCGACACATCTAATTGGTAGTTCAGTACATCTTGGCCTTGGCTCCAACGAGCAGTAAATGATTGAGCAGTAATATCGGTGGGACTCACCGCCAAAAGTGTTGATGTAATTATAAGTTCATTTTCGGTTTCATCGAAACCCAAATTGCCCAACGAATCGGTAGCCTGAGCTTGCACAGAATAGGTGTTGTCACCCAGTCCAGGAGATATGGTTGAAGCTGTCAGCGACCAGGTATTGTCGCCGTTGTTGTTTGCCTCGTATGTATTACCGTCCACTTCCACCCTTACCGTAGCTGAAGGGTCATCTACTATTCCAGTCAGTTCGGGACTACTGATAGACGTTGCTAGAAAGTCAACAGAAATTTGAGGAGCGGTTCCATCTATTCTTACTTCATTGACAGTACTGTCTGCACCAAGTGTACCGTTGACATCAGCCAAAATCGCTACATCATAGATTCCGTCCCCTAATTCCGGCGTGATAGATCCTTCGGTCAGTACCCAGCTGCTGTCTCCATTATTGTTCGCTAGGTAAGTAGATCCATCAATCAGCACTTCGATGGTAGCAGATGGATTGCTAATGGTACCTGTTAGCTCTGGACTTCTGTTATTTGTAGAAATTGGATTGATAGATACTAGCACTGTGGGGATAATGATTGTCAGTTCATTTGCCGTAAGATCCGTTATAGGTCCTTCTATTCCTCTATCTGCTGTTGCAACCACTTCATAGACACCCTCTGTTAAGGCAGGTGAAATAACATCAGCTGGTAGCATCCAGGTTTCATTGGGATTCACGGTAGCTGTGTAAGTTGATCCAGCTACTGTGACATCTACTACAGCGGTTGCATCTGTAACGGTGCCAGTTAGTTCAGGAGATGTCTGGGTCGTAGATAGGGTATCCACAGTGACTTCTAGACGATCCATAATTAGTTCGTTTGTGGTCGTGTCATTCCCAATATTACCAGCTAAGTCAGTGGCAGATACCAGTATATCATAAACGCCATTTTGTAATGGCGAAATAACCCCAGCGCCTATTTGCCACCTTCCTGAGGAAACTACTACTGCTGGATAGCTGTTACCGTTCAGTAAGATACTGATAAAAACACTATCATCATCAACTGAACCATTCAATTCTGGACTGACCTCCAGGGTAAATAGTGAATCTACAGTCACGGTAGGAGCAGAATTATCATACGTAATTTCAAACGGGATGGCGGGAGGAGAAGCAGTAGCATCATCCTGAGCAAAAGCAGCGCTATCTGGTATATCGATAGTTAATAACCCTTCGGAGTTAAATCCGAGATTTATTGAGAAGGTGGAATCGTTTAGTGCGGTAAAGGACTCACTTATGACAAAAGCGTCTCCCATTAGAATCAAATCAGTCTCATCAAAAGAATCGACTGGTTCCTGAAAAGTAAAGTCTATGCGAACCGTATCTTGATTGGTAAATGGAGCATCTGGACTAGAGATAGTGGGTGGAGCCATATCCACCATTTCAAAACTACGTGATTCATATATCCCCCACCCTTTGATCGGATCTTTCGCCCTTACATATATTTCATATCTACCTATGGATAAGGTATCCGTATGGATAGCGATCTCTTCTGTCACTGAGTCAGAAGGCGTAGAAATGCTGATCGGCTGTCCATTTCTAACGCCGGGATCTGCTGAGATGAAATATTCCATTTCTGTGACCTCACCAATAATGGACGTCTGATCCACATAGACTAATCTTATTTCCGAAAAACCCCATGAATCACCTGCATCTTTACCTCGAATTCCAAGAATATGAAAGCCCACAGATAAGTCGGAGGCATCGATGCTTTCAGTGATCGATATTGAGGTTTCAGGGGAAAAACTTGAGATTGCGATACCATTCCCAACGCCAGGGTCTTGATCGAAGAAGTACTCTAGTTTCTCCACTTCGGATACGTTTTGAGATTGATCAACAAAAATCAGTCTAGATTCTGTAGTGCTCCAAGCACCACCTTGTGCCTTGGCTCTCATACCAAGAACATGGAACCCGAATGGTAGAGAAGTAGTATTTAATGACTCATCAATGGATATGGTATCATTGGCGGTGAAAGAGTCGATGATTGTGGCATTACCCACTCCTGGGTCACTATCGAAGAAGTATTCAATTTGATCGACATTTGCTACACCTTGTGTTTGATCTACAAATACAAGTCTGGTTTCGGTGGTGCTCCACGCACCACCCTGTGCTCGTGCTCTAATGCCCAAAATATGAAATCCGAAGGAGAGCGTGTCAGTAGTCAAAGCCTGATTGATGGATATGGTGTCATTGGCAGT
>JABSPG010000524.1 GCA_013214445.1 Ekhidna sp.
TTTGATATCTTTTTGTATCTCTACATCGACATGACAACGCTTATACATGCCAACGCTGAATGTCAACCAGTCTTCATGATGGACCTTTTGTCCACGGCCAATACGTATTGCCCAAGATTCAACTGAATGCGGACCTGACTCTGAACCACTTACATATTCACGGTCACAAAATTGTGCTTGAGATTGTATAAGTGTGTCCCAGATTTTCTCACGGGCTAAGGTATATTTTAGAAGTTTCCTTACTAACGGTGCATCGTATTTAAAAAAGTTGTGACCATCAACACCACCAATTCTATCCCAGAATTCAGGAAGTTTACTGAGTGGCAAGAGCATTACATTCTTACGGCCTATGGACTTATTGTGTGCTAGAAGCTTTCCACGGAATTGTCGAAGCTTTGTGTCATCAATGAAGTCGTAGCAGAACCCTGTTTTAATATCTCTGTGGCATGCCATCCATATCCTACTTGCTTCTGGTGCTATCACTAGCCCGTTCTTCTTAGAGTATGTCTTCTTTGGTTCTAGTAAGCCGTTAGCCTCTAAATCACATGTGTGCCATGAGCCAGCAAGTGGTGACGGCATGTTGTCCCAATCTAAATTCATTGTAACCTCCAGTAGAGGCTATTAAGCCTTTAGTTAAGCGAACTTGCTAATAAGTTTTACCTTACTTTCAGCCCGTGTGAGTGTTGTGTATTTCCAGCGCTTTTTCATGTCCATGCTCAGCACTGACATTTTTTCCTCTATCACGATTACGAAAGGCCATTGTGAGCCCTGTGACTTATGGCCAGTAATTGCATATCCGAATTCAAAGTGACAGGTTTCTTTGTCTGACATTTGGAACCTATCGAGGGGTAATCCTTCAAAGTAGTTTTTAGATGCAATGATATTTTCATAAACCTTTCCTGCTTCGTCAACCAAGTCTAAAGTCATAAGGTCATCTTCAACGTACACATCTCGTACAAAAACCATAAGCCCGTTGAACATCTGATTCTCTTTGTTGTTGGCTACACAGATAAGCCTCTCACCAACTTGAGGAGACTTACCTGTGAAACCTTTCTCCTCACGTATTCTATGATTAAGAGTCTGCCTCATGTTATTTGTGAAACAGATAACAACGTCAGCACTCGCTAAGAACCCTGTGTCGTTTGCGGCACGACTACTTAAGACTTCAGCATCTTTGTTAACCCCATAGGTGCCTTTTTTAAGCATGAACGGTTTGATTTTACCATCTGGCTGCTCTATACCGCCTTGCCTTATGATTGTAGCTATTTCAATTATACCGCTATCTTTGGCCTGTCTGTGAATCTTCTCAAGACGGAACCTTGGGTTTTCCATAACATTACCTTTACCAGAAACCGGTGGTAATTGGCCATGGTCTCCAGTGTAAAGTAGTGGGATATTCAATGACTCTAAATCGTTACGTAGGTCTTCTGGAACCATTGATGCTTCATCAATAACTAGTAAGTCAGCCTCGATATCATGCCTGTCTTTCAGTATGAACATGAATCTACCCGGACTATCTTTGTCCGCTATACAATTATAGATTGTAGAGTGTATGGTATTGGCAACCAGTCCTTTATTTCTGAGAACAACGGCTGCTTTACCAGCGAATGCCGCATAGAGTGTCCTTACTTTTGAATTGTCAGGGTTTAATAGAGATGGGAGTGCGATACTAAGTAGTGTTGATTTACCAGTACCAGAATAGCCTCCTACAGTCAGTGGTGGTGCAATACCTCCACACTCCTGCATAACTCTCCACCACTTATGTATTCCTTCGTATACAACAACCTGAGATTCATCTAAGTCAGCATAGGTTATTACCTTTTTACCATTCCCTGATTTCTCGGGTTGCTGTGCTCTACGCTTAGCTGCTGCAAGTACTCTGGCACGGATTTTTGCTCTGGCAGCTATTTTCTTGAGTGTCTTCTCCATCTCTTCTTTTTTCATAGTGTTTCCCCTTAACAGGCTTTGTTGTCATAGGATTTTGCACCCATGCTTACGTTAGCAGTTCCACCACCTTCTGGGCTTCCTAGGTCTTCTTTACTAACATTTGGGTCGAAAGTGTACGCTCCTGTATCATAATCGTAAGAGTACGAGCCGGGAATTAAACCTACAGCTCTTGAGCCAACTTCCCTACATTTAAGTATTCTTATGAACCTAAAGTTACTATATGTTGGGTGCTGAACATCACACTCAATAGCTATACAATTCCAAGATTGCTGAATAACACCAGCAGAACCACGGATTGAACCTTCATTAATTTCACCACCTCTTGAGAAATCAACTTTACTGTTTCTGTTTAGGTGGATTACTGAAAGGATATGTACATCGTTTAGTTTGACGAATTTATAGATATTCTCCATAAGTGTGTCAAGGGCTAACCGTTGGTCGTCCTCTAAGTTTACAGCCATTGTAAGATGGTCGAAGATAATCAGTTTGACACCTTTTGCAACCATGTATCGTATCTTATCCATAAGCACATCTGGTTGAATAGAGCCATTATGGTTAAGGAAGATATGGTCCTCAGCAATCATTTGCATACACCTGTCACGGTCCTCTTGGCTAACCATCTCAGGATTACCACGGATAACATCTAGTGCTATATTAAGCTCACATGCTGCATACCCTTGAACAGTTTCTGTATCTTGCTCTTCTAAGTAGATTGAACCAATTTTCCAATTATGAACCCTTCCCATGTAATGCCCTATCTTGCGGCAAAAGGTTGATTTCCCAGCACCACTGGGTGCCAGTATGATTGTGTGTTCTCCTAGACGAAACCCCTTGAGCGTCTCGTTTATAGAGCTAAAAGGAATATCATACCCAACGATAGGTTCTTTGAAAACTGCATCCCATGTGTACTCAGAGCCTTCTACCACATCAGCAGGTTGATAAGGCTTCATGTTAAAGAACATGTGAGCAAAAGCAGCAGTAGCGAGAGGTCCACATTTATCAATTTTCATAATGTCACACAAATCTTTCTTACGGTCTGGGTAAGGAGCAACGTGCAATCTCTCATGTCCCAATACACGTACTGCAACCTCTAGAGCGTCTGAACCATCCTCATCTACTAGAGGATTATCGCCGAACCAGTAAATTTTATCGTACTTCATTAAGTCCTCAAAATGGTGCATGAAAACCTTTTCAATACCTTTGGCACCACTGGGTAACGAAACGATGTGAGGGTTCACCTTGTGGTATTTCGTATCATCGGCCTGCCTGTTCATAGTTCGATTCATCATCCAACCAGCTGCACAGTCTTCCTCTCCCTCCGTTATAAGCAGTATGCGCTTAGGTCCTGTAC
>JABSPG010000525.1 GCA_013214445.1 Ekhidna sp.
ACCAAGCACTGTCAATTGAACATGTTGCCCTCTGATCATGGCAAAAGAAGTAGAAGAGTCAAAAATCGAAGCTCCGGGCAATGTAGTTACCGTTTGCTTGCCAGCATTGATCAAATCGGCATCTACTTCTTCCTCAGTTGGAAAAGGTCCCATACCTAGCAACCCATTCTCAGATTGAAACTCGACACTGATTCCTTCAGGGATATAATTGGCTACTAAAGTTGGAATACCGATACCAAGGTTAACAAACCATCGATCTTGTAATTCCTGTGCAATACGTTTTGCTATTCCGTTCTTGTCAAGCATTTCCTTTAATTTGATGATTTAATGGTTCGTTGTTCGATTCTTTTTTCGTAGGTCTCACCTTGAAAGATTCTCTGCACAAAGATCCCCGGGGTATGAATGAAGTTTGGATCTAGTTCACCCGGTTCTACCAATTCTTCTACTTCTGCAATGGTAATTTTTCCTGCCATGGCCATTGGAGGATTGAAATTCCTTGCAGTCCCTTTGTACACTAGATTCCCAGCTCGATCTCCTTTCCAGGCTTTTACGATTGCATAATCTGCTATAAGGGCAGATTCCAGGATATGGGGCTTGCCATTAAACTCTCTCACTTCCTTTCCTTCAGCTACCTCTGTGCCATAGCCAGCAGGAGTGAAAAAGGCAGGAATACCTGCACCACCTGCTCTACATCTTTCCGCTAAGGAACCTTGGGGAATTAAGTCAACTTCAAGTTCGCCACTCAGCATTTGTCTTTCAAACTCAGCATTTTCTCCCACGTAGGAAGAGATCATTTTTTTGATCTGCTTCTTCTGCAATAGAAGGCCGAGACCAAAGTCATCCACACCTGCATTATTAGATATACAGATCAATCCTTTTAAATTCTTTTCAACCAGAGCGGCTATGGAGTTTTCTGGTATGCCACAAAGTCCAAAGCCCCCAAGCATCAAAGTCATATCGTCTTCAATGCCCTGGATTGCTTGTTGTGCGTTTGAAACTACTTTATCAATCATGGGATCAATTTATGGCGAATAGTTAAATTAAAAAAGCCACTCACATAATAGTAAGTGGCCTTTCTTAGGGGTGAAAATGACTATTCGTCTTTCAGACACTCTACGGAAATCCCGCATTGTAGAGCTCGACAGTTGAGGACACTGTCCGATTCTTTGGTCAAAGCAGCTGTGGGAAATGGTAGACAAGGAGTTCGCTTGAGTTTTAGCGCGAGAGTAGTTGATCAGAAAGTAGATTAATCCATATGAATCCACTGAAAGCAGGTTTTGCGCAAGAGCCTAAGCATTCGGAGTATAGCAGTTCCATCCACTATGCGAGCAAGCAGTTAAAGGCCAGTTACCGACTCACTAAGGTTTAGAAGTGTGAGTTGTTTTTCAGATATGGTACGAGCTACAAGCTCGCACCATCGGGGGATGTACTTTTCTTCTTTAGTTTTATTCGACCACCTATATTCAGTTGAATAAATGGAATAATCTGGTTTGCTGAAAATGCTGTTGGGGAATCGTCAATTCCATTTTTCCATGTTTGGTCTAGTGGAATATTGCATCCTATTTTCAGGGCCGTGCTCAGGTTTGAATGATTAAATTTGGTAAGAGTGATTGAGGGACTTATGCCTATTTGATCAACTTTATAAGTTTGGGTAATTTGATTTTCCAACTCATATTTTATCGATTGTCCGTTTGTCATAAAAAAACCTATGTTCGGTTCAAGTAAAATGTTTGAGGATTTAAGCAAGTCGTACCCTATGTATACTGTGCTTGTAAATTCCTGATAGTCAATTTGATATTGATTATTCTTAACCTTTCCGTTTGAGTTGTAAAACTCAGTTCCTATCAAGAACTTCCCAAACTTATAGTTACTTCCAGCACCTAACTGAAATGGTGAAAAGTTCGAGCTCAGATTTGTAGCAAAATCATTGTCAGAATTATTCAATTGAAGACCCATACTCGCATACAAGCGTAGGTAGGTATTTGTTTGCCCTATTGCATTTACGGAGAATAGGCCTAATAGGAAGAGTAGATTGATTTTTTTCATCATTTGTTTGTTTTAGTGTTCTGGGCAAATCTTCAATGACTTATTTACGCCTACATTAACAAATGATAAAATCGAATCAGCGAGATAGATTTTTCATGATAGAGAGGGAATGCGCATGTATACCTATTGCATTATGCCAGGTCATATTAATCTGATATTCAGGAGGGAAGATGATGACCCGTATGGGTTACTAACGGATTTGCAAGACGTCTACTGCTAAAAAGATTCAGCGGTCTGTTGCTTAAAGCTTGCAGGAAAGTCGAAAAGAACGGAGCGCTCCTAATATCGGACAGATAGAAGATAAGAACTAACAGAACCCGTGGGCGCACTGTCAAAAATTGGGTTCCAGGTTCGACCATAGTCGTCTGTTTTCCACACCCCTCCGTTATTTACCCCGATGTAAAAAACATTGGGTTGGGAGGGAACCCCCACACCCCACACGGTCCGACTAGCCCTGAATGGTCCGATCATTCGGTAGTCCAAGTTTTGAGTAGCCGAAGCACCTATCTCTTGCGAGAAAGTGGTCAAGGATGAGAAGATGATGGTAGCAGGTAAGAAAATCCGTAGCATGATGGTCTTTCAATTGATTTAGTTCCACAACTAGTTTAAGCGATCTAGCTGGAATAACCAAAATCTGGTGTGCTTACTACAAGTCTTTGATTTCAAGAAGAACGAGTGTTAAACACCAGTCAATGTGTGCTGGAACCAGTATTGTCTAGTTGTGAATACTCTAAATAATACCAGGTTTAGTCGATATGAGAGATGGATAACTCTAAAATATGGCGGTTGCATTCTAATTCAATTTATAGCCCTTTAATTTCACGTTTTTCATTATTGCAGGTTATAAAATGATCGATTCATTAATGCGCACATTTTAGGGAGTTTTCAAACCTAAAGTGGGATTACCCGTACATAAAATAGCACTACAAAATTTAGATTTTAACTATGCTTCTCAAATCTTAATTTTCAATGAAAGGAATCATTTTTACAGAGTTTTTGGAGATGGTAGAAGAGAAGTTTGGTTATGAGACTGTCGATCATGTCATCGAAAATAGCGGCTTACCTCACGATGGTATTTACACCGCAGTAGGCAAATACCCACATGAGGAAATGGTTAGTATGGTGCTCACGCTACACCAGAAAACCTCTTTGCCAATATCTGACTTATTGCAAGAGTATGGTCGGTACTTATTTCATAAGCTTATAGCCCTTTACCCAAAATTCAAGGAAGGAAGATCGTCT